>JBGPZR010000361.1:0-2975 GCA_041493845.1 Terriglobia bacterium
GGCAACGCTCAGGCGGTGATGGCGATTCTCGAGGCTGGCGCGAATGAATGCGGCGAATAGCGGATGCGGCGCGAGCGGCTTGGACTTGAATTCGGGATGGAACTGGCAGCCAAGGAACCAGGGATGGTCGGGCACTTCAACGATTTCAACGTACACGCCGTCGGGCGTGCGGCCGGTGATGCGGAAGCCGGCGCGCGTGAGCGTCTCTTCGTACTCGCAATTGAATTCGTAGCGGTGGCGATGGCGCTCGGAAATTTCAAGCGTGCCGTAGGCTTTGTGCGCAAAAGAACCCGGCTCGAGTTTGCAGGGCCACGCGCCCAGGCGCATGGTCCCGCCCATTTCATCCACGCCGAGGAGCTCGCGCAATTTGTAAATCACGCGATTCGGCGTCGAGGGATCAAATTCGGTGCTGTCGGCATGTTCGAGGTGTGAGACCTGGCGCGCGTATTCGATAGTGGCGCACTGCATCCCGAGGCAGATCCCGAAGAACGGAACTTTTTTCTCGCGCGCGTAGGTGATGGCGTGAATCATTCCGGCGATGCCGCGCTTGCCGAATCCGCCGGGAACGAGAATGCCGTCGGCATGGCGGAGGCGGCGCTCGGCCACAGCCGGTGAATCAAGTTCCTCCGCTTCCACCCATTCGATCACCACGCGCTGATGATTTGCCAGGCCGCCGTGCATCAACGCTTCGCGCAGGCTCTTATATGCATCTTCGAGCTGGACGTATTTCCCGACCACGCAGATGCGCACCTCACCCTGCGGATGCTCGAGCGTTTCCAGCATGGCGAGCCAGCGGCTCAGGTCGCGCGGCGGCGCTTCCACGTGGAGCAAACGCAAAATTTGTTCGTCGAGTCCTTCGGAGGCGAGCGACATGGGCACTTCGTAAATGTTGCCGACATCCGGCGCGGATATGACGCGCGACTCGGCCATGTTGCAGAACAGCGCGATTTTGGCCTTGAGGTCGCTGCCCAGCGGGCGGTCGCTGCGGCAAATCAAAATGTCGGGCTGGATGCCGATGCTGAGCAATTCCTTCACGCTGTGCTGCGTGGGCTTGGTCTTCAGCTCGCCGGCGGTGGAGATGAAGGGCACCAGCGTCAGATGAACGAAGACGACATTTTCCGGGCCGAGCTCGAGGCGCATCTGGCGGATGGCTTCGAGGAACGGGAGCGACTCGATATCGCCCACGGTCCCGCCGATTTCGACGATTACTAGGTCCACATCGTCCGCCACCTTGCGGAACGCGGCTTTGATTTCGTCGGTGACGTGCGGGATCACCTGCACGGTCTTGCCGAGGTAGTCGCCGCGCCGCTCTTTGGCGATGATGGACTCGTAGATGCGGCCGGTGGTCCAGTTATGGGCGCGGGTCAGGTGCGCGGAGGTGAACCGCTCGTAGTGGCCGAGGTCGAGATCGGTCTCCGCGCCATCGTCCGTGACGAAGACTTCGCCGTGCTGGTAGGGAGACATGGTGCCGGGATCAACATTCAGGTAAGGATCGCACTTCTGGAGGGTGACTCGGAGCCCGCGGCTTTCGAGCAGGCAGCCCATGGAGGCCGCCGCCACGCCTTTGCCGAGGGAAGAAACCACGCCGCCCGTTACGAAGATATATTTCGGGGCGACCCGCAAGGCGCTCGACTTCCTCCAAGAGAATGAGCGTACTCGACATTATGGGCAGAAATGCCGCGCGTGTCAAATCGCGATTTGAATTAGAAAATTTGGAACTACAGATCCCTCGGCTCCGCTCGGGACAAGTTTCCACAGATAAACACTGATGAAGAAGGAAAAGGCTAAAGCAAAAACTAAGGACTAGGAAAGAAGGAAAGAACGAAAGAGAGAGAAAAAAAGAAAAAGAGAAAGAGCGAAAGAAAGGAGAGGCGGTTAGGCGGTGCTGTCGCGTTCGCGGAGCAATTTTTCGACGCGCTCGATGTCCGCGGGGACATCTACGCTGACGGCATCGTAATCCGTCTCGACCACGCGGATGCGGAAGCCGTTCTCGAGCCAGCGAAGCTGTTCGAGCTGCTCGATGTGCTCGAGCTCACCCGGAGGAAGCGTGGGAAATTCGAGGAGGGTGTCGCGGCGGAAGGCATAAAGGCCGATATGTTTCCAGTGGCGGGCGGCGACGGTGGTGTTGGTGTCGCGAACCCAGGGAATCGGCGCGCGAGAGAAATACAGGCCATTGCCATCGAAGTCGCGCGTGACCTTGACGATGTTCGGGTCCATGATCTCGTTTGGTTGCGTGATGGCGGTGCAGGGTGTGGCGATTTGAACGGAGTCGTCTTCGAGCATGGCGGAAACCACCGCGTCCACTATGACAGGATCAATGAGTGGCTCGTCGCCCTGGATGTTGACGTAGAGTTCAGCGTCGACGTGGGTGGCGACTTCGGCGACGCGGTCAGTCCCGGTACGGTGGTCGGGGCGCGTGAGGATGGCCTGGCCGCCGAAGCCCTCGACGGCGCGCTTGATGCGCTCGTCGTCGGTGGCTACCAAAATGCTCTTGACCAACTGTGCGCGACGAACTCGCTCCACCACGTGCTGAATCATGGGCCTGCCGGCAATGGAAGCAAGCGGCTTACCCGGCAGACGAGAAGAACCGAAACGTGCTGGGATAACGGCGAGCACATTTTTGGAACTCGAGTTCATTTTGAAATCCCACGCCTTTCGCCCATGACGGGAATAAATACTAGCACGGGGGAGTTTGAGACCTTGAAGGGCGAAAGTCCACCGCACATCGCGCTTGATTTGGGAATGGCGAGTGTTAGAATTGCTGCCAGCGATTTTGATGGGCGTCCTGGTCCCGGGACGTTTGGGGGCACATTGGTAGACCGTGCCGCAAAGCTTGTTGTTCGCGGGAGGCTGGTAGCGGCTTGCGCGTGGTATGTGCTCCGAATGGGATTGCGGAACGCGGCTCTTGCTTCCCTGCTGTGCTCGGCACTCGCGTCATCTTCCTGGGCGCAGAGTCCCACACCTGGTCCAACACC
>JBGPZR010000428.1:0-2337 GCA_041493845.1 Terriglobia bacterium
CTCGCCGAGAAAGAATGGGAGCGCGTCACTCCTGCATACGCCAAGCGCTCCTTCACCGCCGCTCCTTCCATGACCGTTCGGCCAAGCGGAGAGGGCGTAAACGTGATTGTGCGCTACTTGACGCGCGCCAATGAACGCCAGGAGGTCCGCTCGCGCCTTTATCGCGCTGCGGTTGAACTCTTGCGCAAACGAAATATCTCGCAGCCCGTCACGCCCGATGCGCCTCCACAGTCCGTCGGCAACCGCACGGTTTGAGTGGAATCCTACAAAAGAGAGAAAAAGTGATAGCTGACGCAGCCGAGCCCTACGCCGATCAGCGAGCCCGCCAGCACAACGCTCAAGAAATGCATCCCCAGAATAATTCGCGAGGACGCAATCAGCACGGCGACGGCCAGCAGGGGCGCCTGCAACTCCGGATAGAAAAGCCCCACTGAAAACGCGACCGAAAATGCAGTGATGGAGTGCCCCGAGGGAAATGAATATTTGTCCGGCGGCAGGATCGCGGCCCAGCAGTGTGGCTCGATTTCGCACGGCCTCTTGCGCCGGCTCGCGCGCTATCGCGCAAATGCAGCAGCGCTTGAGAATCGCGCGGTATTTGAGATTCCGGAAATCCTGGAACAGATTCTCGAGCGATCGCGCGCAGTTGCAGCCGGAGGTGAAAAGGCGCTACTCGCCGGCCGGCTTGGGTGAACCGCCGGGAAAAATTGCCGGCAATCCTGCTTCCTGCAATTGCATATTGAGCGCGGCCAGCTCCTGCTTCTTGAGCGTCTCCCAGTTTGTGAGCAGTTCCGAAAGCCGCTTCTGAGCCGCATCGTACGCTGCAGAAGACTGCGCCGTCGGTGCGCTATCGGCTGCTCCAACGGAAACTGCGAGCGAAGAAAGAGAGCGGTCGAGTTCGATGAGTCCGGTAGGCGAGAGCGGATACTCCGCTTCGCGCCCGGCAATTTTATCCGCGCGGTGGTCGAGATCGTCGGCCGCGCTGAGAATGTCCTCCGCTTTGGAATTTCCCGCCACGCGGCCTTTCAACGCGTGCAATTGTGCGCGAACATCTTGGATTTCGCGATATGTCTCCGCGTTGCTCGCGAGCGAAGCGTCTACTTGCTGCTCGAGCTCGAGCTGCTTCGCGAGAACATCGCGTGAAACATGTATGCGCGGATCCTGCTCGACGATCAGCTTGCGAGTGAGCGTGTCGCCCGGGGCGATCAGGCGCACCTCGTACTCTCCGGGAAGCACGAGCGGCCCCTGCGGAAGCGCAAATGTGCCACTGGAGATCGGGGCCGCGGACGAGTATTCATAACGGAGCGCCGGGGGCTGCGTGTAACGCAAATCCCAAACATAACGATGGAAACCGGGCGCATTCGAGAGCACTTGTGGCGGGTGCAGCCAGTAATTCGGAAATTCCGGCGGCTCGGTGACGACGAGCGATTTGTCTGCGCTCGAAATGCGTCGCACCAGACGGCCATCCTGGTCGTGAATTTCTAGCACGAGTTCCCCAGCGACCGCCGCCTTCAAGTTGTAATCAATAATCGCGCCAGCCGCCGGGTTTTCTCCCGCAGGAGTTTCGATCGGCAAAGGGGAATCATGATTTTCGCTGTTGCGGATGCGCAGCGCGCGCGCCGGGTGGTAGAGATAGGCGTCCTGCATCTCGATATGCTCCGCCCACTCGCGCAGCGGCTCGATGTCGTCGAGGATCCAGAACGAGCGCCCGTGCGTGGCGACAATCAAATCATCGCCATGCAGCGCGATGTCGCGAATGGACGTGACCGGCAGATTCAATTGCAGCGGTTGCCAGTGTTCGCCATCATCGAGCGAGAAGAACACGCCGAGCTCTGTCCCGGCGTAAAGCAAGCCCCTGCGCTCGAGGTCTTCACGCACCGCGTGTACGTAGGCATTCTCTGGAATGCCGGCGACAACGTTTCGCCACGTCTTGCCCGAATCATGCGTGCGATAAACGTAGGGACGAAAATCGTCCATCTGATGCCGGTCCACAGCAGCATAGGCCGAGGCGGCATCGAAGTGCGAGGCTTCGATCAGGCTGATCATGCTCCAATCGGGAAGTCCGGCAGGCGTAACGTCGTCCCAGGTTTTTCCTTCATCGGTGGTGAGGCGAATGAGGCCGTTGTCCGTGCCGGCCCAGATTTGGCCGGCGCGAATTGGCGAAGGCGCAATGGTGTAAACCACGCCTCGATGTTCGTCCTCCGCGTCTGTCGCGTTGACCGGCCGGGTTGCGATTGTCAAATCCGGGCTGATGGTCTGCCAGTGCTGGCCGCGGTCCTCGGTGCGAAGCACATACTGCGCGCCGAAATAAAGTACGGCTGGATTCTGAGGAGAGAACAC
>JBGPZR010000127.1:0-6369 GCA_041493845.1 Terriglobia bacterium
CTTGATGTTGATAGCGCTGAGCTTGTGAAGGGCCTGCTCGCGGGTCGCGGGGCTCATCCAGTCGAGCGTTGCCAGGTCGTCATGCAGCGCGGCGATCAGATTCTTCACCATCGTGAGAGCTTTCGCCTTCGCCTCGGGAGGAAATTTCCGCTGCACATAATATTGCCCCAGCGCTTCGCCCAACTGCGCGTCGGTTTCCTGCACGCAGCGGCGCCAGCGCGGCAGCATTTCCTTCTGACCGGTCAGTGTGCGCCCATAGAAATTAAAATCCTCCTCGACGAACTTGGAAGGAAGCGCCTTGGCAAAAGAGTGGACCAGGTGCCAGCGGAGGTAAATCTGCCAATCGGCTGGAGAAACGGAAGTGAGCACCGCATCCGCTGCCTTGAAAAAGTCCGGCTGGGCAACGTTCATGCTCGAGACCGAAGGCGTGCCCGCCTGCCGGTAGTACAGCTCCCAGGAGAGATGCGGCGTCAGTGCCTGGACCTGCGCCAGCGGCAGCTTGTGATAGATTTTTTCGGGATCGCGCAAACTGACCAGATCCATGGACGCCTGCGCCAGCGACATCTCAATTTGCATCACAGTCTTGGCCTCTGCGGCCGCTTTCTTGCTGTCGTCGCCCATCAGCTTGAACATGTTCGTGACGTGCTGGACGTAGGCCTCGCGAGTCTGCTTCGACTGATCGTCATCACGCGTATAGTAGTCGCGGTCCGGCAGGCCCAGGCCACCCTGTTGAGCGGCGGCGATCACCTGCGTGCTGTCTTTGAAATCCTGTTGCGAACTGAAACCGAACAGAGCATTGACGCCCGTGCGGTGGAGTCGCGCGATTTCTTCCTGGAGGCCGGCGACATCTTTGATTTTTGCAATCTGTTCGAACTCAGCTTCGAGCGGCTTCAAGCCTGCGGATTTCACCTGGCTTTCATTCATGCAACTTGCGTAGAAGTCTCCAATCTTTTGCCAGTTCGAGCCCGCTGCTGCTTTCTTGTCCTTCGCGGCCTCTTCCAGAATGTCGCGCAAGACTTCCTGATTCGATTGTTCCAGCTTCTGCGCGAGGCCCCAGGCGGGATACGCCGGAGGAATTGGGTTCTTCTTAAACCAGCCGCCATTCACGAACTGGTAAAAATCGTCGCACGGTGCCACCGAGCGATCGAGATCGCTCAGATCAAAGCTGTGCCCCGACTGGTCGCCTGCAATCGGAGATGTTGCGCCACCGATGCCGCAACCGGCGCTGGTGATCGCTTGTTGCTGCGCTCCATGGCTCGAATCCATGACTTGCGCTGGCAGGCTCGCCGGAACAGCCAGTGAAAAGACAACCAGCAATGAAAGTTGAACAAGCTGCATCAATTTCTCTCCTCTGACTTGGATCGGACGCGCCACACGCAGAAATGCACAGCCCCCGCACGAATGGGAGTTCCCTTCTGCCAGATTGCCGACTCGATTTTTTCCTCGCCCCAGGTAGGAAAATCGCGCCCATCATCTGAACGCGGACATTGTGAAGCGTGGGCTTCGCGGCGTCAATCGCGCGAGTCGAGGCAACTGTGAAGTTCCCTGCTCCACCCTCACGCCAAATCTTCGGGGCGGATCGGCAAGCGGCGAATGCGTTTCCCAGTGGCGGCAAAAATCGCGTTGCACACCGCGGGCGCAATCGGCGGCGTGCCCGGCTCGCCCACACCCCCGGGCGCATTTTCGCTCGGCACGATGTGCACCTCTACCGTGGGCATCTCGTTCATGCGCAGCACTGGGTAGTCGTCGAAGTTACCCTGTTCCACGCGCCCGTGGTTGATGGTGATCGCGCCGCTCAGCGCCGCGGTCAACCCGAAAACAATTGCGCCCTCCATTTGGGCTGCGATGGTGTCCGGGTTCACCGTACGGCCGCAATCCACCGCACACACCACGCGATGCACTCGCACGCTGCCTTCCTTCCGATTCACCGAGACTTCTGCGACCTGCGCAACATAGCTGCCAAATGAGTTGAGCACGGCAATGCCACGAAATCTTCCGGCTGGCAGCGGTTTGCCCCATCCAGCTTTCGTCCCGGCAAGCTCAACCACGCCCAGATGCCTCGGCGACTTCGCCAGCAATCGGCGTCGCAGTTCGTAGGGATCTTTTCCCCCCGCTGCGGCCACTTCATCGAGAAAACATTCACTGAAAAACGCGTTCTGCGAATGGCCCACGGATCGCCAGAATCCCACCGGGACGCCCGTTTCCGACAGCTGATAATTCACCAGGATATTCGGAATCGCGTAGGCCAAGTCGGCGCAGCCTTCCACGCTGCTCTCGTCCAGACCATTCTTAACTGAGCCCGGAAAGAAACGGCTCATGATCGAATCGCACGCGATACTGTTCGTCCAGGCGACCGGCCAGCCTTCTGCGTCGAGGCCCGCAGTGAACTGGCTGTAGGAGGCTGGGCGGTAAAAATCGTGCTGCATGTCATCTTCACGCGACCAGGTGACCTGCACGGGTGCACCGGCAGCCTTCGACAATTCCACTGCATCAGATATGAAATCCTGCTCGGCGCGGCGTCCGAATCCCCCGCCAAGAAACGTGGTGTAAACATTCACCTGCTCGGGTTTCAGGCCAGTAATCCTTGCGGCAGTATTTTGCGAGAACGTCTGAAACTGCGTCGGCGCCCAGACGTCGCAGCCGTCGGCCCGGACGTGTGCCGTGCAATTCATCGGCTCCATGGTGGCGTGAGCGAGAAACGGCGTCTCATACACCGCTTCGATTTTCTTTGCGGCGCCCGCGAGTCCTGCTGCAGCGTCGCCCTCCTTACGCGCTACGGCCCCCGTCTGCGCGGCGCGCTCGGCCAGGTACTTGCTGATGTTGGCGCTGTTCAAGCCCGCCCTCGCGCCTTCGTCCCACTTGATATCCAGTGCGCGGCGGCCTTCCATCGCCGACCATGTGTTGTCTGCGATCACGCCGATTCCACTCGATATCTGTACCACGCTCTTCACGCCGCGCACGGCCTTTGCCTTCGTGGCGTCGAAGCTTGCCACTTTCCCGCCAAACACCGGGCAGCGCGCCACCACCGCGTGGAGCATCCCGGGAACGCGAACATCAATTCCGAATTGCGCACGCCCGTTCACTTTGTCGGGGATATCAAGCCGCTTGGTGGCCCTGCCAACGAGATGGAATTGTTTCGGGTCCTTCAGCGGCACATCTTTCGGGACGGGAAGTTTTGCGGCCGCATCTGCCAGGCTGCCAAAGCTGAGGCGCGCTTTCGTCGCGTCGTTGATCACCGTGCCATTCTCCGCGCGACATGCCGACTTATCCACGTCCCACTTCTGCGCTGCGGCTTCGATTAGCATCGCGCGCGCCGTTGCTCCCGCTTTCAGCAGCGGCGCATACATCGCGCGCACACTGGTGCTGCCGCCCGTGCCCTGTAGTCCGAATAGCGGATTGGCATATTCCTTCGCTGCCGGCGCGAACTCGGTGCGCACCCTTTTCCAATCGCACTCAAGCTCTTCCGCAATCAGCATGGCCATGGAGGTCACCACGCCCTGCCCCATCTCGGACTTGTCGATGATGAGTGTCACGCTATCGTCTGTCCCAATGCGGATCCAGGCGTTGGGCGCAAACGCTCCCGACGGCGTAGGCCCGGTCGCGACACGCGCTTCCGAAATATCCGGCAGGTAAACAGCAATCACGAGTCCGGCCGCTCCCGCAGACGCCGTCTTTAGAAAGGTTCGCCGGTTCAGGGTTGTCGTAGTTGGTGTCATTCCGCACCTCCGGCAACAAGTTCCGCAGGGTTTGCTGTGCCGGGCGCCAATTCGGCTGTGGTCACAGGCGCGGCAGGTCTTGCATTTGGTTGCGACGCAGGTTTGTGAGGCGGCGGTGCATGGAGTTCCGCCGCGCGATGAATCGCCTGCCGGATTCGCTGGTAAGTTCCGCAACGGCAGATATTGCCGGCCATGGCGTCGTCAATCTGCGCGTCGCTCGGTTTCCTATTCTTCGCAAGCAGCGCGCAAGCCGACATGATCTGTCCGGACTGGCAATAGCCGCACTGAGGCACGTCGAGCTCGATCCACGCCTGTTGCACCGGATGGCTTCGGTCCGCCGACAGCCCCTCGATCGTCGTGACCTTTTTTCCGGCAACACTCGAAACCGCGGTGATGCAGGAGCGCGTGGGCTCACCGTCGATATGTACGGTGCAGGCTCCGCAGAGAGCCATGCCGCAACCGAACTTCGTGCCCGTGAGGGTCAGCGTGTCTCGCAACACCCAGAGCAGAGGCATTTCCGGATCAACGTCTACACTCTGCGGCTTCCCGTTCAATACGAAGCTGATGGCCATGCGAACCTCCTTCGTGGACGCCTGTTGCACAGGCGCCGAGCGATACCTTTGGACGTCGTATTATTCCTCAGGTTTGCCCGTGTGGCTACAGCCTATGTGACAAATCTGCGTGGCGCGGCTTGAGGCGCGAAAGCGAGTGGATGTCGTTCGGAGACTTCCTCAAAAACAGAAACAGGCGGACGAGTGTCCGCCTGTTGAATGCAGAACCGGTTCGTGACTTGAGCCATGGCGGGCTCGCAGTCGCTCACCGAACGAGCGCTTAATTCGCTGCGGCTTCCACTGGCTCTTCAGCCGTTTCGGTCTCGCGCGCGGTCTTCGTCTTGGCGTGATCAATCTCGATGCGCCCCTTGAAGTATGCGCCGTCCTCGATGCTGATTCGCGCGGTGATGATGTCGCCGGTCACCGAGCCGTCCTTCTTGATCTCCACGCGATCGCTCGCGCGCAGGTTGCCGGTGACTTTGCCGTACACCACCACTTCTCGCGCAACGACTTCCGAGCTCAACTGGCCGGTGCGCCCCACCGTCAGCCGCTGACCTGCAAGCGCGACCGGACCTTCGACTTTTCCATCCACTTGCAAATCCTCTTCGCCGGAAATTTTGCCCTTTATCTCGAGGCTCGATCCGAGGCAAGCAAGATTGCGCGCCGTCGGACTGCTGGAGCGGGAAGAAGCCGGTGAATTGAAAGGAATCGGTTGCGAAGCCGGCGCCTTCGCCGGTGAATAGCCTGGCACTTCAATTTGCGATTGCTTGGTCCACATTTTGCCTCCCTCGTTCGATCGAAAGCGTGGGCTCAGCCCTGAATGACCGCCGTAGGACAACTGTAGGCTGGAGATGCGAATGCGGGCAACCCAAAATGGTACAGGCCTGCTCTCTTCTGACACCTGTCCGAATGGACAGGTTTGGCGAGGAGAAGTGGCGGCAGGCTAGAAGCCATCTGTCTCTACTGACATCCTGCCTTCTCACCCCGCTTCCTGGCACTTCTCCCCCACGGCTCTGTAGCTCACGTCCCGTCCCGACTGCCTTTGTCGGGACTGACGTGAGGCTTTTCGGTGTGACCATCGCCAGCCACCCGACGCGTTGACGACGATGTCGACAGAGCCAGCCAAACGCAAGGATCCCATCAAACACAGCAACCGCGACCTTGATTGAAATCGCACATTCCTCGCCGTCTAATTTCTGTCATTCGGCCAGCGGGAGCGGCTACTGCCGCTTTGAAAACACTCCACGTCATCCCCGCCCCGGATGCTGATTACCTGGTCCATAATAGAGCTTCGAGCAGTTCGGCCCGGGTCCTCCTCTCGGACCTTTGAGAGGAGAACCCGAATGGATACCCTGAAGCCTCCGCTGCCAGCCCAGCCAGCCGCCCCCGCGTCTCCGCCGGCAGGCACGCCCGCGCCGGCAGCCGCGCCCGCACCAATACCCACACCGACGCTGATTACTGCCATGCTCAGCGCGGCGTCGAACACCAGCGACCTCATTTTCTCGCCCGGCCGCGCGCCTCAAGTGGAAGTCAATGGCCAACTGATGCAGTTAAAGATCCCGGGCATCGGCGTGCTCACCCCCGAAGATACCGCGCGCATCGCCGGCGACCTGATAGGCCGCAGCGCACAGGCGGTCCAGAAACTCAAGGAGCTGGGCTCCTGCGACATTTCCTACAGCCTGGCCAAAGTTTCGCGCTTCCGCGTGAATATTTTCACGCAGCGCGGCACCTGCGCGATCGTCATGCGCGTGATTCCCAGCTCGGTCCCGGACTTCAAGGCGCTCGACCTGCCCTCGCAGCTCGCCGACGCCGCCAATTTGCGCAACGGCATCGTGCTTGTCACCGGGCCCACCGGCAGCGGAAAATCTTCCACACTTGCGGCCATTCTTAACAAGATCAACGAGGAGAAGGCCTACCACATCATCACCATCGAAGATCCCATCGAATTCCTGCATTCCCACAAGCGCGCCACCATTCATCAGCGCGAACTGCACAGCGACACCCCGAGCTTTGCCCTCGCCTTGCGCGCCGCTTTACGCCAGGCGCCCAAGGTGATTCTGGTCGGCGAGATGCGCGACAAAGAAACGATCGAAGTCGCACTC
>JBGPZR010000126.1:0-6399 GCA_041493845.1 Terriglobia bacterium
ATCAGCTTCGCGATTTCGTGTGAGTGCTGGAACTCCGCGCAGTCCACCTTGATCACCGCCCGCGGGTCGCCGAACAGCACCTCGGCCGTGGCTTCCACCACGCGTGTCTTCCCCGCACCAGTCGGCCCGAGGAACAACAAATTCCCCACCGGCCGCCCCGGCGAGTTCAGGCCGGCGCGAAACACCTGGTACAGATCCACCACCGCCTGCACCGCTTCGTCCTGCCCCACAATCTTCCGCCGCAGCCCTGCCTCGAAGTCTCGCGACTCGAAACTGCGCCGTCCAGGATCCAGCCGTCTTACACCAAAGGCTCCCATGGGCGTGCCCTCCCACTGGAATTATCGGCATCTGGGCACGCTTGCTTTGCGAAGCCGGTTAAAAGAGAGGCGAGGTTGCCAAGTGGTCAAGAGGCATCATCGTTCAACAATGCAAAGCATTTGGATTCAGCGGCCTGATGGTTGAACCGAACAGAGATGGACAAGCATCGGATGGGGAAAATGATTCAATAAACGCGTCCTGCACCACTTTGAAACATTGATCTGGCACGGCGTTTTGCGTGACCGGCAAAATCACTGGCTTGCATCCCGGCGGCTATTTCCGTATGGTGTGTGCGACTTCGAGAGAGCAAAGCGATGAAACGCGTACTGGTAATTGAAGACGACAAAGACATCGTCGAATTGGTGCGCTACAACCTGGAGAAAGACGGATACCAGGTGGTCTCGAGCAGTGACGGCACGACGGGATTGGCGCAGGTCCGGAAAACGCCGCCGGACTTGCTGATTCTGGATCTGATGCTGCCCAAGCTTTCGGGACTGGAGATCTGCAAAGAGATTCGCAAAGACGTGGGCTTGAACCGGCTGCCCATCCTGATCCTGACGGCGAAGGGCGAAGAAGCAGACCGCGTCGTGGGGCTCGAGCTCGGCGCCGACGATTACGTCACAAAACCGTTCAGCCTCCGCGAGCTGGCTGCCCGCGTGAAAGCCCTGCTGCGCCGTGCCGAGCCGGGGACCCCTGCGGAAAAACCCATTGAGATCGGCGGGCTGCGGATTGATCCGGCTGCCTACCGGGTAACACGCGCCGGAAAACCTGTGCCGATGAGCACGCTCGAATTCCGCCTGCTTTATTTCCTGGCGGCGCGGCCGAACCGGGTCTTCACTCGCGATCAGTTGCTCGACGCCGTGTGGGGAACGGAGCGATTTGTGACGCCGCGCAGCGTGGACGTGTATGTCCGCCGGCTGCGCGAAAAAGTCGAGACGGATCCGCAACATCCGGCGTACATGAAAACGATTCGCGGCGCCGGCTACATTTTCGAAACCCGTGCGAGCTAGGCTGTTCTGGAAACTGGGGCTGACGTATATCGCCCTGCTGCTGGGCGTGTTGCTCACCGTCGACCTGTACTCCGCGCGCGTGCTCCGCCGCGAATACCTGCGTTCAGCCAACGAAAAACTCTCCTCCTTGTTGAAACTCGCGCAGGCGCGTCCGCCCCAGCCGGAGGACCTCGCGCAGCTCCAAGCCTGGGCGGAATGGATGGCGCAAGACGGCGTGCGCGTCACCGTGATCGATAGCGACGGCCGCGTTCTGGCCGAAACCGCACGAGACCCGGAGACGCTGGAAAACCACCTGGATCGCCCGGAGGTCCAGCAGGCGCTCTCGACCGGCGCGGGGGAATCCGTGCGGCACAGCAAAACCGTGAACCAGGATCTGGTCTACCGCGCGGTGCGCCATCAGCCGCCCGGGAGATCGCCGGTAATCATCCGGATGGCGTTGCCACTGGGTGAGATTGATTTTTCGCTGGCCGAGCTTCGAGGGAAACTGCTTCTGGCATCGCTCGTCATCCTCGTGATTGGAACAGTGGCCTCGCTCGGCTTCTCCCAGATGTTCGCCATGCGCGTCGAGCGCCTGAAGGATTTTTCACGGCGCGTTGCTGAAGGAGATTTTCGGCCGCTGCTTGCCGAGGAGCCGCGCGACGAGCTGGCCGAGCTGGGCGACGCGCTGAATGAAACTGCCAAACAATTGGAACTCGAGATTCGCTTGTTGAGCGGCGAGCGCAACCGCTCGAGCGCGATCCTGCGGAGCATGGTGGAAGGCGTGGCGGTGATTGACGCGCAGGAGCGGCTGGTCTTCTGCAACCGCGCGTTCTCAGAAATCCTGAACCTGGACTCGGCGAGGAGCGAAGGGCGCCCTCTGATCGAGCTGGTCCGCATCACGGAGTTGCTGACGCTGATTCGCCGAGCTCTGAAAGGAGAAGAAGGTCTCCAGAGCGACATCGCCACGGGGATCGTCCAGCAGCGAAGCTTTGTGGTGACGGCGGCGCCGGTGAAAGCTCTGGAAGCAGGCGTGGGGAGCGGGGCAGGGGCGGCAGAGAAGCCATCCGGAGCGGTTGTAGTGTTGCACGACGTGACCGAATTGCGGCGGCTCGAGCGCGTGCGGCAGGATTTCGTCGCCAACGTCTCGCACGAATTCAAAACGCCGCTGACCGCCATCCAGGGATTTGCGGAGACGCTGCTAGCCGGAGCACTCGATGATCCGAACAACAACCGGCGCTTCCTCGAGATTATCCGAGACCACGCCGCGCGGCTGGCCCGCTTGACCGACGACCTGCTAAAGCTCGCGCGCATCGAAGCGGGCAAGCTCGAGATTGAATTCTCCTCGGTCGGGCTGACGGAGCTGATTGAGGGCTGCGCCGAGACCACTTTGCTGAAGGCCAGCCGAAAACAAATCACGCTGGAGATCGACATCCCGCCGGGGCTGCCGGCCGTCCGCGGCGATGCCAGCCTGCTGCGCGACGTTCTCCAGAACCTGCTCGACAACGCCATCCAGTACACCCCGGCAGGGGGACGGATTCAGGTAAGCGCGATGGCGGGAGCACGCGAAGCCGTAATCACGGTCGCCGATACCGGCATCGGAATTCCGCTGGCTGAGCAGGAGCGCATCTTCGAGCGCTTCTATCGCGTGGACATAGCGCGGTCACGCGAGGCCGGCGGCACGGGGCTGGGCCTGTCGATCGCGAAACATATCGTGGAAGCGCATGGCGGCCGCCTGTGGGTCGAAAGCACGGTCGGAAGCGGCTCGCGGTTTTCCTTCTCCGTTCCACTGGCCACCTGAACCATCCTTCGATTGTCGCGAAAGATTCACGCGCGGTTTACCCCGTTGCAATCATTCCGAGCCATCGTGTAAGCGGAGATAAAAGAATCAAGCGGCGCCGGGATTGTCCGGAAAGCCCGGCGGGAGGATAGGAAACGTGGGAACTTCGAAAAGCAACGCGGAAGGAATGTTGCAAAACGTGCTGGTGAATTATTTGGTTTCGCAGGCGCGCACGGTGGAGTCTTCGGTGAATCGCGCGCTCTGGGCCCTGCTCGAACGCAACGAGCGGCTGGCGAGCGAAGTATTTCTCACCGAGCCTCGCATCAATGAGATGGAAATCCTGATTGACGAGCACGCTATCCGCATGCTGCAGCAGCCAAATTTGCTGGACGCGGATGTGCGCTTGATCGTGGCCACGCTTAAGATCAACAACGATCTCGAGCGCATGGGCGATCTGGCGGTCAACCTCAGCGAGCGCGCCATCTCGCTGGCCGGGATGGGCGAGGTGCACTCGCCGATGGAATTGGAACCGATGACAACGGCGGTGCGCGCCATGGTCTCGAAGTGCCTGGGCGCGCTGATCTACCAGAACGTGGATCTGGCGACGCAGGTGCTGGAAAGAGATGACGTGGTGGACCAATATCGCGATCAACTGTTCGAAGCGCTGCTCGCGGGTATGACCCAGGATCCCGCGCTGGCCGCGCCGAATCTGCATTTCGTCCTCGCTTCACGCCACCTGGAACGCATCGCGGACCACACAACGAATATCGCCGAGGACGTTCTCTTCTGGGTGCGCGGACTCGAAGTGCGGCACGGTCGGGCCAAGTTGTTGGAGGCAGAGCCGCAGGACGCAGCAGCGGCTGGCGGGATGTAATCGAGTTTTCATTGGTCGTTCATCGCGGGTTCAAGGAGTCCGCCTAGACTGCCCATCACTGCGGCAGGCTTAGGTGTGTCACAGGGAGTCCTTGCTTGCGTTTGCCAGTGGTCTTGATTTTGGACCAGGCCGTGTCTGCAATAATGGCCGCGATGAAAAGGCTTTCATAAGTTCCTGCGCGTCTGCAATTTGCGCCGGAAGCAAGGTAGTTTACGACCTGCCCACCAGTGAGGCGCGGCCTGATCACACCCCCGGGGCCGCGCCTCCATTTCTCATCCGGGCAGCCGGGCCTATTTCACCCCGAATTCTCAGCGATGTAACACGCCTGTAACAATTTCAGCGAAGAATCACTGTGGAGGAGATACCACCAATTATGCAAAAGACCATACTCGTAGTATGGCTACTGCTTGGCCTGGCCGTTACGGCCGGGGCGCAATCGAGCGGCACTGTGCTTCTGAACGCCGCCGGCGCCACATTCCCCTACCCGATCTACTCAAAGTGGTTTGATGTGTATCATCAGCAGCACCCGAATATTCAGATCAACTACCAGTCGATTGGATCCGGCGGCGGAATCCGCCAGTTGCTTGCCGGCACGGTGGATTTTGGCGCGTCGGATGGCCCCATGTCGGACGAGCAACTGGGGCAGGCCAAGTTCAAGATTCTCCACTTTCCGACCGTGCTCGGCGCAGATGTTCCGAGCTACAACATCGCGGGCGTGACCGGCGAATTGAACTTCACACAGAAAGCGATTGCAGGGATTTTCCTGGGGACGATCACGAAATGGAATGACCCGGAAATCGCGAAGGCGAATCCAGGCGTGAACTTTCCTGGAAACGATATCGTTGTCGTCCATCGCTCCGACGGCAGCGGCACCACGTACATTTGGACCGACTTCCTTTCCAAGATCAGCGAAGAGTGGAAAAACAAAGTCGGGAAAGGAACGTCCGTTAACTGGCCGGTGGGTCTGGGCGGAAAAGGAAACGAAGGGGTTTCCGGATTAGTGAAGCAGACGCCCAATTCAATCGGTTACATCGAGCTGATCTACGCCGTGCAGAACAACATCTCCTATGGTAAGGTCCAAAACGCGGCAGACAAATTCGTGAAAGCCGATCTGGCCGGGGTCACGGCTGCTGCGGAAATGGCATCAAAAGAAATTCCCGATGACTTCCGCGTCTCCATCACGAATGCTCCGGGAGCAACATCCTACCCAGTCTCTAGTTTCACATGGCTGCTGATCCCCGCTCAGATTTCGGACGCGGCAAAACGCGACGCCATCACGGGCTTCCTGAAGTGGATGCTCAATGAGGGGCAGAACTACAATGAAGGGCTTTCCTACTCCCGGCTGCCGAAACCGGTAATTGCCAAGGAGTTGAAAGCCATTTCGCAAATCCAGTAGCAATGTCCACCACCGCCACCACGATTGAACACGCGGCTCCCCGTCGAGGCGGGGGGCCGCGTGCGTTGATTCAACGACTGCGTCATGGCGATGAGGTGGCGCATCTCCTGACGCTGGCGTTTGCCGCCGGCATTCTGCTCCTGACCTCGATGCTGGTGTACGAGCTGTGGGTGAATTCGCATCTCTCGCGCGCGAAGTTCGGATGGTTGTTCTTCTGGACGCGCACCTGGGACCCGATCTTCGACAATTTCGGCGCCTCGCCCTTTATTTACGGCACGTTGATCACCTCCATCGTTTCCCTGGTGATTGCCGTGCCACTGGGGATCGCAGCGGCCATTTTCCTTGCGGAGCTGGCCCCGCGAAGGATCAGCGACTCCATTTCGTTTCTCATCGATTTGCTGGCGGCGGTTCCGAGCGTAATTTACGGCCTGCTGGGAATCTTTATCGTTGTGCCGCTGATGCGCACCACCATCGGGCCGCTTCTGATCAATACCCTCGGCCATCTTCCCACTGTCGGCAAGCTCTTCAAGCCGCCGAACTATGGCGTGGGATTTTTCACTGCGGGAATCGTGCTCGCCATCATGGTTGTTCCCTTCATCATTTCCGTATCGCGCGAGGTGCTGCTGACTGTTCCGCGGGACCAGCGCGAGGCGGCTCTCGCGCTCGGCGCCACGCGCTGGGAATCTACGTGGCAGGTGGTGATCCCCTGGGCGCGGACGGGCATTCTGGGCTCGATTTTTCTGGCAATGGCGCGCGCACTGGGCGAGACGATGGCCGTCACCATGGTCATTGGGAACGATCCCAAAATCAGCGCTTCGCTTCTCGCGCCCGGGTACACCATCGCCGCCGTCATCGCCAATGAATTCACCGAGGCTACCGGCGATCTCTACCTCAGCGCGTTGATCGAATTGGGGCTCGTGCTGTTCCTGATGACCTTCATCCTGAACGGGCTCGCGCGCATTCTGATTGTGGCCACGGAGCGCGGCGGAGGCCATCCCTCATGAGCCGCCTGCGCCTGTTGTGGAGAAAATCGCTGAACGCCGTG
>JBGPZR010000185.1:0-5122 GCA_041493845.1 Terriglobia bacterium
ACATGAGGAAAGCAGAGGAATTCCTGGACATGGTCGGGCTCGCGCCTCTTTCCCGGCGGCCTGCCTTCCTGCTCTCAGTCGGCGATTTGAAGCGGCTTGAATTGGCGCGCGCCCTCGCCACCCGTCCAAGCCTTCTGCTTTGCGACGAAATTTGCAGCGGGCTCACGGAGACTGAAACCGGACTGATCCTGCGCCTGCTTTGCGATATCCGGCGCGCGGGAACAACCATTTTGTACGTCGAGCACAATCTCCGGGCGATCATGTCTGTATGTGATCCGGTGATCGTGATGAATTACGGACAAAAGCTGACCGAAGGGACGCCAGGAGCCGTGCAGAATGATCCGTCGGTGATCGAGGCTTACATCGGGAAAAAGGCGATGATCTAGATGGGGAACGTCCGCAACCCGAATCGGTTGCTCGAGGTGGAAAACCTTGGCGTGGCTTACGGCCCCATCCAGGTGGTGTGGGACGTCACGCTCAGCGTGCGTCGCGGCGAAGTCGTGAGCCTGATCGGACCAAACGGGGCAGGCAAGACGACAACCCTGAAGGCGCTGGCGGGAATTCTCCCAACGCGTAAGGGCAAGATCAACTTCGATGGCCACGACCTCACTTCCGATCCCCCTCACCGGCGGGTGCGGCATCATCTCAGCCTGGTCCCGGAAGGCCGCCTGCTATGGCCGCGGATGACGGTGGAAGAAAATCTGCTGATGGGTGCGTTTCCCCGTCACCTGCGCTCCAAGGCTCATCAGAATCTCGAACGAATCTATGAGTTATTTCCGCGGCTGAAGGAGCGGCACAAACAACTGTGCGGGACGTTGTCCGGGGGCGAGCAGCAGATGTGCGCCATCGGCCGCGGTCTGATGGCGGAGCCGCTACTCTTGCTGCTGGATGAGCCCTCGCTGGGGCTGGCGCCGATCATGGTGGACCAAGTCTTCGAGTTGATTTGCAGAATCGCCGGAGAGGGCGTCACGATTCTGCTGGCAGCGCAAAATGCCAGTTACGCGCTTCAGATTTCTCATTACACGTATGTGATGGAATGGGGGCGCATCCTGCTCGAGGGGCCGAGTGAAGCCTTGCGCGCGAGCGACCACGTTCGACGCGCATACTTGGGGGCGACAGCCTGACCCCCTGTTGACGGAAGACCCCCGCATCTCATACCTCGCAGCGACCCGGCACAACGTCTGGCTTTCGCGGTCAAGTCAAAAGCGCGGCGCCTGGCCCTGTCAGGCGCTTCCATTTTGGGGTTGTTTCAACGTATAGTTCATCCCCGCGTCCCAAGAAATTTATGTCATCAGATTCCACAGGTCCTAAATTCACGCCGGGCTTTGCCCGCCCTGCAGCGAAAGTCCTGGTCGCCACCACGGCCATGCTGGCGTTCATTTCCTTCTGGCGCGCCGCAGCGATCGTCCTGAACGACCTCGCATCGTCCGCTTACTATGCGGGCGGCGAGGCGGAGCAATTCATCGGCAAGACGGCTCCCTGGTTCATCCTCGGCATCATGTTGTTCTCCTACGCTGTGCGCGCCGTGTACGTAGAGAGCTGCAGCATGTTCGTGCGCGGTGGCGTGTATCGCGTGGTGAAGGAAGCGCTGGGCGGGACGCTGGCGAAATTTTCGGTGTCGGCGCTGATGTTTGACTACGTGCTGACCGGCCCGATCAGCGGGGTGTCGGCAGGGCAATACCTGGTGGGGGTGTTGAACGAGCTGTTCGCTTACTTTCGTCTCCCACTGCACCTAAACGTGGATTCCACGGCCGCGGCAGTCGCCATCCTGATCACACTTTATTTCTGGTGGCAGAACATCAAGGGTGTTCCGGAATCGAGCGGGAAGGCGCTGCGGATTATGGAGCTCACCACGATTATGGTGGTGGTGCTGATCGGGTGGTGCGTGTACACGCTCTACGTCCGCACCGGGTGGCACCTGCCGCCGCTGCCCTCGCCGCAGAACATGAAGCTCGACAAAGGTTCGCTCGGCTGGCTCAATCCGTATCAGTGGGCGCACACGATTACCCTGATCGCCATCTTCGTCGGTCTGGGCCATTCCGTGCTGGCGATGAGCGGCGAGGAATCGCTCGCGCAGGTGTACCGCGAAATCGAGCACCCCAAGCTGCCGAATTTGAAGAAGGCCGGTCTGATCATTTTCATTTACAGCCTGGTGTTCACCTCGCTGGTTTCCTTTTTCGCGGTCATGATTATTCCGGACAGCGTGCGCTCGAACTTCACGGAAAACCTGATCGGCGGGCTCTCCATGCACCTGGTTGGAAGCTTTCCGGTCCGGCTGGCGTTCCACGTGTTCGTGGTGGTGGTGGGGACGCTGATTCTGGCGGGAGCGGTGAACACGGCGATTGTAGGGTCCAACGGCGTGCTGAACCGCGTGTCGGAAGACGGCGTGCTCACCGATTGGTTCCGGCACCCACACCCACGCTTCGGGACCACACACCGCCTGATCAACCTTGTGGTGGCGTTTCAGATCATCACCATCCTCGCGAGCCGCGGCGATGTCACATTCCTCGGAAACCTGTACGCCTTCGGCGTGATTTGGAGTTTTTCGATGAAGGGCATCGCGGTGCTGGTGCTTCGCTACACGCACCCGCAAGACCGCGAATATCGCGTCCCATTGAATCCCGTGATCTTCGGCAAAGAAATTCCAATCGGGCTGGGACTGATCACGCTGGTGCTGTTGTCGATCGCGGTGATCAACTTGTTCACGAAGCCCGAAGCAACGATTGCGGGGTTAACATTCTCAATTTTATTGTTCACAGTTTTTGAAATCTCCGAGTACCGCATGCGCCGCCGGCAGGCGGGGGCGACGCACGTCGAACTGGACCAGTTCAACCTGGCTCCCGAAGCGGAGCTGACGCCGACGAGCGTGGGCGTAAAGCGCGGGAATATCCTGGTGCCGGTGAGCAATTACTACGCACTGTATCACCTGGAGGCGGCGATGCGGCGTGCGGGCAACCGCGACGTTGACATTGTGGTGCTGCACGTCCGGATGCTTCGGCGCGCCGCCTCCGGCGAATACGATCTGGCGCCAGATCAGCTTTTCAGCACCATTGAACAGTTGTTGTTTACGAAGGTCCTGGCCATTGCAGAAAAAGAAGGCAAGCCGGTGCGGCTGGCTGTGGCGGCGGCCAATGACCTGTGGGAAGGTATTCTGCGCACGGCGGCAAATTTGGAGTCGAGTACGATTGTCGCGGGCAGCTCTTCAAAGATGTCGGTGACGGAGCAGGCGCGAGAAATCGGACTGGCCTGGGAGCGCATGCCGGAGCCGCGACCGCGCGTAACGCTGGAAATCTTCACGTCGTCCGGCCAGGAACAGATTTTCTATCTTGGACCGCATGCGCCGCGGCTGACGCCGAAGGAAATTGATCTCCTCCACAAAATATGGCTGGAACTCAGCGCCAAATTGCCCGGCGAAGAGCTCCACCATCACGACATCGTCCATTTCGCGCTCGCGGAAGTCGAACGCGAAATCGCTCAGGGGCAGGGCGATGCAGTGCTCGAGCGGCTGCGGGATCATCTACATGAAATCTCCACCCGGCGGCTGGCCCCCCCCGCTGGCAGCTGAAAATGAACCCTCCCGTTTATGTCGCGCGGAGCTCAGAAGTGCAGTGGGGGCAGCGCGTGGCTTTGATGGGGACCGCCGTGCAGCAATAGGAGCAATCCTTTGTTGCGGGCGCTGCGGCGGGAGCCGGGCCTTTCCACCGATTCACCTGGCGCACCAGCAGGAAAACCACAAACGCGACTATCAGAAAATCAATCACCGCGTTTAGGAACAAGCCGTAATTGAGGGTAGCGGCCCCGGCGGTCTTGGCCGCTGCCAAGGTGTCGTAAGACTTTCCAGAAATATTCAGAAACAGGCTGGAGAAGTCCACTTTGCCCAGCACCAGGCCGATTGGTGGCATCAAAATATCGCTGACGAACGACGTGATGATCTTCCCGAACGCGGCGCCGATAATGATGCCAACGGCCATATCAAGCACATTGCCGCGCATCGCGAACTCTTTGAATTCTTTCAGCATCGCTGCCCTCCCGAACAAACCCGCACGTGGCAGTGGTTTCGGCAGGATCGGGGCCACGACGACGTGCCCGAAGGCGATTCCAGCTGCTGCTGCGCGCGAGCGTAGCGGGAAGTGGAGCGGCTTGGCAAGTCCGAAGCGCGAAGTCTACAGTCCAAATGGCCTTGGGGACCGCGAACCGCAGCGTCCGCGATCGGGCTCCTGCTGCAAGCTGCGCGGAATGCTCAGCGGGGCGTGCTGCCGCTGGATTCCCGCGCAGAGAGGATTCCGCCGAGGATTCCTCGCAGCACCAGGACTCCGCCGGCGAGGGCAAGAAGGATGTCTGCGTAGCGGAGAGGTAGCATGGGAATTGCAAGTACGAAGATACCAACCAGGATCAGCGAGCCGCAGCGGAGGTTCACGGTTGCGCTTGCTTCTTTAGGCTGGCGGCGCAACCGAGCGCGCAGACCCCAGTAGATCAGCAAAACTCCCAGCGCGATCATGGCGGAAGGCCGTGCCGGGAGCGCCACTCCGCGATTGGCGGCCAGGAGAATCAGAAGCGCGCCGAGAAGCAAGATGATGAATTCGTTCAGGAGGCGAAAGAGATTCGGAGGGTTAAGCACTGAAATGCCTCGGTCGGGCCGCATTATCGCGCAGGCGGCAACTGTGCGCAAACCTTGCATGGAATTGGCAGAGCGGCTGGCGCGGGGCGAGACGGGGAGTGTTACAATGTCTCGCTTCATGGCTGCATCGCGGTTCTGTTTACATTCATCCAATCGTGGAGGAGATTCGAGTGCGCAAGGTCATCATTATCGGAAGCGGCTGCGCAGGGTTGACTGCCGCGATCTATGCTGCCCGGGCCGATTTGCAACCATTGGTGCTGGACGGCTACGAACCTGGCGGGCAACTTGCCCTGACCACCATGGTCGAAAACTTTCCCGGTTTTCCGGAGGGCATCCTGGGGCCGGAGCTGATCGAAAATGCGCGGAAACAGGCGCAGCGATTCGGTACTGAATTCCGCGCGGGCGCAGTGACCTCCGTGGACCATAGCCGGCGGCCGTTCACAATTGTCGCCGGAAAGGAAACGTACGAGTCCGAAACGCTGATTATCGCCGCGGGCGCATCGG
>JBGPZR010000297.1:0-3643 GCA_041493845.1 Terriglobia bacterium
ACGCCCCCGAACCATAGAAACGCGCGCTTGTAACTCGGCAGGCAGCCGATGACGTAGTTGCTCATGCCCAGGGCCACGTAGGCGTCCTTTTCGTTCGGATCAATCCCGAGCAGCGTGTTGGCTTCGCTCTCCGCCTGCCGCATCAGGCTGAGGGCCGCGAGTTGCTTCTTTTCGATCATCGCCATGTAGTTGGACTCCATTCCGTCCGTCATGGTGAGGACCAGCAGGCCATGGGCGTCGCGCGGATTTGATTTCACACGCTTCTTGGCGACGTCCCGCGCCTGATGATTGGCTCTCAGAAAATCCGAATTCCGATTCTTGGAGGGGCTTCCCTCGACGCCGCCGAGAAACCTGTCGTCGTCCAGAAAGAACTCCGAGGTCAGCACTCCCTTGTCGTTGAATTCTTCGAACAGGTAGCTGGCCGCTTCGGCGACTTTACCCAGCGGATCATCGGGGTGAGCTTTCTGATAGGCCAGGAATTGCTCGCGCGCTCCCTTGAAATTCAATTCGTAAAGATTGTGGAATCCCGTGTCGAGCATGCTCGCGGAGGGGTCGGCCTCCATGCGCGGAACCGCCGGGGAGCTTGCGGGCTCGGGCGTCTCCTGCGCGACGGCGGCAGGGGCGTGCCAAAGAGCGACCGCGAGACAAATCGCGATAGAAACCGGGACCGTTTGGAATCTGAAAAATTTTCGCAAAACTTCCTCGGCTATGAGCGCATCCAGACGGGGATCACAGCTGCAACCTTACTGCCCCAAGTATATTCGAGTGGCGTTTGGCCCGCATAGTTGTATGTGATTGAGTTGCACAGGATGTTAGTCGAGAGCTACCCAGCAACGCCAGGCGCGGAAGACGGAGGATCACAGGGGGCGATAGTAGCGCTGGCCGGCGCAGGAGCGGCAGAGCGTGCGGCCGTTGACGGCAACTTCGCGCTTGAAATTAATTCCCTCGCCGCATTCTTCGCAAACGACTCGCGGGCCTTTGTATCCGGGCAAATCCTCGGGGCGAATTTCCACGCCCACCCACTGTTTCTCGAATAATGCTTCGTCGGGGAGCACGCGATAGGCCTGCTGCTGGCCCTGCTCCTTTTCGAGCGCGGGAAACATTTCACCGGCGCGCTTCTTCGAATCTTCGCGCGCGACGATGCGCACCGCCCGGCCGGACTGCAAATCCACGAACGTGGCGGCGACTTTGCCCCAGTCGAAAAACTTCAGCGCGCGTTTCCCCAGGCGGCAGCCCGCCACCAGCGCGACGGCATCGGTGACGCAGCGGTCGATTTCGACGTAGGTGACCAGGCGCTTGCGGTCGCGCACCGGGTCTTCGATGCCCAGCTCGCGCAGCCCGAGCATCGCCAAGCGCACGCCCAGCACCTGCCCCGCGCAAATGTGGCCATGGGCCACCGCGGCTTCGTCGAGATATTGATCGAGGGTTTTCATTTTTTGCAGCCAAGCTAATCAGCGCACTGGGGTGTGGCAACAGCGGCAACCGATGCGCCTGCCTAGCTCGGCTTCCGGCGAATCAGGAACGCGCCAATGCAGACGGCGACAGAAAGCGCGAGCAGTGCGCCGTCGCGGAGCAAGGTCTTCGTGCCGAGCTGCTCGCCCGGGCCGAAGCAGCCACAACTGACTTCCAGACCGAGCGCGTAGGTGCGCACCATCACTGTGAAAAAGCCGCCGAGCAGCAGCGTCGAGATCAGCGAGGAAAATCGAAGCGCGATGCCGCTCAATAGCCACAGGCCGAGGAAGAGCTCGAATGGCGGCAGCGCATGCGCGACGAAATTCGCGGCGTTTACCGAAAGCATTTGGTAGGAGTCCACCTGCATGGCAAACATGGCCAGAGAAGTTTTCACCGAAGCAGGTGACCACGTCATCGCGCCTTGCGGCTTGAGCTTCGCATAGGCAGCCACCAGGAAGACCGCTGCAAGCGCGACCCTTCCCACGAGGAGAAGCATTCGGCCGAGGCTTGTGGGCGCGTCTTTAGACATATCGGCAAGCTCCCGCTATGGGGTCAAGAGCGAATCCAGGAACTGTTTCATCAATGGCCAGGATACGAAGCCCGATCCCGGCGGCATGCGTTGGCCCCTCTTAGTGATCACGTAAGTCGGCGTCGCTTGCACCGGCACCTGTTTGCCCAGCGCAATGTCTTGGTTGATGTAGGCATCAAGAGAACATCCCTGGCCAGCCTGCACCGGGGGCCTGAATTCCTGGGGCGTCTGAGCCAGGCAGCCCGCCACCAATTTCTGAACCCGTTTGAAGTCCGCCGGGTTCAGCGCGCCCGCAACAAACTTCTGAATATTCCCGTCGGCCCCCCATGCGCGTACATTGTCGTACAGCGTCGTGTCTACCTCTTCAAATTTGCCGATGCGCGCAGCGGCTGTGCCCCAGCGGGCCGCATCCCAGTTAAATCGGTGGTCAGCAATCGGCAGAGGGAAATCGCGATGGATCAGATAAACTTTCCCGGAGGCGACATAATCATTGATCATCGGGCGCAATGTCTGTTGGAAGAGCTGGCCGCACATCGGGCACTGGTAATCGCTGAAGACCTCCATGGTAATCGGCGCGCTCGGGGAACCCACGCCCTTATTCGGCGGACCCACTTGTTCAGCTTGCGCTGCCTTCGGCGCCGATTTCGCGGACGTTTTTGCCGGCTGCTTTGCCGAAGCCGCTGCCTGCGCTTGAGCGCGCGCCGGTGATATCCACTCCGCTCCCAAAACGACGACCGCGAGCGCGAACAGCGCGCAGATGCTCCCTAAGAATCTCCAGTGGACCGAATGCATTTTAAGATTCAACGCGACCTCCTGAAATTGCGGCTAAAGCAAAGTTTCATTGTAACTCGAATTCCTTTCAGTGGGACTGGCGGTTGCCGCCAAATGCCGGCCGGTGCGCCCAACGGTATTCGGATGCGGGCAGAGATGCTATTGGTTCGCTGGGAGTTGAGAGGGGGAGGGGGAGCTAATGTGTCCGTGGAAAGGGGGCATATGGAGGAACAAAAGAGTTGCATTGTAAGTATAAGTGACACCATATCAACTATATACGGTCACACTACAAACTTGACAATGACACGCTCAATGTGTATGCTAGGCCCGTTTCAATGAGTTTCTTACTTTGGCTGAGGCCAGCGCGAAGTTAGAGGAGCGGATCCATGAGCAAGATTATCGGAATTGATTTGGGGACTACCAACTCGGTGGTCGCCGTGATGCAGGGCGGCGAACCGATCGTCATCCCGAACCAGGAAGGTGCGCGGACGACCCCCTCGGTCGTAGCCATCACCAAGAGCGGAGAGCGACTGGTGGGCCAGGTGGCCAAGCGGCAGGCCATTACCAACCCCGAGAACACCGTGTATTCGATCAAGCGGTTCATGGGGCGGCGTTACGACGAAGTGCAGGAAGAAGTGAAGCGCGTGCCCTACAAAGTTGTGAAAGGGCCGCACGACGACGCGCGCGTCGAAATTTCCGGCAAGGCCTACAGCCCGCCGGAAGTCTCCGCGATGATTCTGCAGAAGCTCAAAAGCGCAGCGGAAGACTTTCTGGGCGAGAAGGTGACCAAGGCGGTCATCACCGTGCCCGCATACTTCAACGATAGCCAGCGGCAGGCGACGAAGCAGGCGGGCGAAATCGCCGGCCTCGACGTGCAGCGCATCATCAATG
>JBGPZR010000364.1:0-2969 GCA_041493845.1 Terriglobia bacterium
GCCTAATTGAGCCTGACGTTTTTACTTTCCTGCGTCGCGGATATTCCGTAGAATCTTTGATTGTGCCGGTGCCGAGGTAGCTCACCGGTAGAGCGCGGCCCTGAAAAGGCCGGCGTAGGCAGTTCGATTCTGCCCCTCGGCACCATTTCCGCCCCGCTTTTCCTTGAATCCTAGCGCAGGAGACGGTAGAGCATTTCTTTCCAGCGGAAGGTGTCGATGGCCCAGCAGATGTCGGCGTTGGGTGGTTTGTTCGTGACGCCAATTTCGTCCACCACGGTCATCCCGCGCGTGATCTCGCTCGCTACCTCAATCTCCACGTGATGGCGGCTGCGCCGGGTGCAGATGTTCGGGTCGAGAGCGATGGCCATGGCGACCGGGTCAGGCAGCGTCAGTCCGGGCTCATGCGTCCACTCGGTGCTGGCTTTCAGCGAGGCCTTGTTGCAGTCGAGCGCGAAATGCGCGAACTTGGTGCCGATGGCGCGCACCAGGTCCATATCCGCATTGTCGAGCGCGGAAGCTCCGCGGCAATGCTCCCAGCCAATCATCAGAATCGGCAAGCCTGAATGGAAGACGATGTGGGCGGCTTCCGGATCCACCCAGATGTTGTACTCGGCGGCGGGCGTGATGTTGCCGACGGTGCAGGCCGCGCCGCCCATGATGTAAACCTGCTTCACCTTTCCCGCGAGATCGGGCGCGCGACGCAGCGCCATGGCGATATTTGTCAGCGGCCCAAGCGTGACCAGCGTGTATTCGCCCGGACGCGCGCGAATCAGGCGAATCAGTGCGTCCACGGCGTGTTCCTGCTCCGGTGGGCGCTTCGGCGCCGGGTAGTTCATTCCTCCCATTCCGTCGGGGCCGTGAAAAAAGTAGGCGTACTGCGCCTCGCGCACCAGCGGGCGGCTGCACCCGATGTGGACGGGCGTCTGCTTCCCGCACAATTCGACGGTGTAGCCCGCATTGCGCGCTCCCATTTCCACCGGCACATTTCCCGAGACCAAGGTGATGGCGTCCACCTGCACATCGGGCGACCGCAGCGCCATCAGAATGGCCACAGCGTCGTCGGATGCAGTATCCGTGTCGATGAGGAAGCGGCGCATGCATTTCTCCCTGTCCGGAGCTTCGAGCGAGCCGGCCGGCGGGGCGAAGTCTAACTTGAGAAGCAGTTGAACCGCAGGAATTTTTCACACTTCGGAAAGGTTGCCAGGGCACTCCCTTTCACAGGACCTTTGATGAAGACGATGCGTCGGTGGCACGGCGCAGAAGTGCAGGAGAATGATCGTGCCCCGCGCTACTCCTGGAGCGACTTCGGATCCGACTGGTTTTTGGGAGACGTCTTGTTGAGGAGAGAAATTAGTTCCCGGGCCGAAGCCGGAACGCCGACTTTGCCCTGGCGCACAATTTCTTTTGCACTCAGCGCGCGGCCATAGATTTTTTTGTTCGCGCTGCCATCTGAGCGAAGCGTGGAGCCTTCGAGCGAAATGCCGGCAAAAAGCCCACGCGCACGGGAATAGCTCAGAACTTCGGCGCGCATCACGATATCCGTATCGGCCGCCGCGGTCCGCCCCTTGGGCCCTGCGGCAGCCGCAGCATCGGCGCCGAGCTTCACTTTGCTGCTCAGAATGGAGTTGGCCCCTCTCGGGTTCATTACCAGCAGGACAAAATCCGTGGCCGTGCCGCCTAACTGAATTCCGATGTTTCCGCCTTCGAGTGCAAAGAGCGCCGGAGCGCTCCACGGTCCGGTGAAATGTTCACCCGTGCGGCAAGTAATGGCGCCCCGGCCGAAGTCTCCCCCGACGCCGATGGCAAATTTCAAGACCGACGGAAGCACGATGACGCACTCGGCCTTATTGAGCAGTTCCTTCGGGATTCCGTCCGGGATGTCGAGAATTTCCTTGAAAACCTGGCCGCACGCCTCCAGGCGTTTTTCTTCTCTGCTCTGATCCGCCGCGAAGGATGGAAACACGAGCAGGAAAGCCACCGCCAATACAGTTATTTTTTTCATGTCCCGGTCTCCTTGCCGCTCCTAATCGCGATAAACGAATTCGAGCTGGATGCCGGCGACCTCGATGATGTCGCCCGATGCCAGCTTCGTCGGGTGGCGCACCGGATGGCCATTCACGCTGGGAATCTTGTCGGCCGCGCCGATGTAGTAGGAATTGTCTTCCCGGCGATTGATCTGCGCCGCGGCCTTCGGTGCAAACCAGCCACGGAGCTTCACCGTGGCCATCGCAGATTTTCCGATGACGGTGAGCTTGTCGTTGAGCGTGTATTCACGCTGGTCCGTTCGGCCCTCGAGGACCACAAGCGTGGGATCTTCAAGCGGGAGGGCGCCACTTGCGCGCTTTCGCCGACAGCAGCGACCTTCTGCAGGAACTCGCGCCGCTCTTTCGTGTCGAGCATCACGGTTTCATTGATCTTCGGCGCGGCGGGCTTCAATTGGTCATGGTCGAGCGAGGAGGCGCGCACTTCGCGCGAATCCGTCACCACGATGGTGTGCTTGCCGATACCCACCGAATCGCCCGGCTTCAGCGTGACCATTTTCACCCGCTGGCCGTTGACGAAGGTGCCGTTCATGCTGCCGAAATCTTCGAGCATCAGCCGGCCTTCTTCATTGAACACGCGGGCGTGGTAGTGCGA
The DNA here is from genome assembly GCA_041493845.1 of Terriglobia bacterium. Classification (GTDB taxonomy): domain Bacteria; phylum Acidobacteriota; class Terriglobia; order Acidiferrales; family UBA7541; genus Palsa-295. The sequence goes on from JBGPZR010000364.1 coordinate 2,638, forward strand.
AACGGCTGGATTGTCGATCACCAGGCCATTGTCTGGCGACCGGCCGATGCTGACTTCCTTGGTGCCCACGGACAATTCCTTCAGCACGGAATTTTCAAATTTGAGCACGAGTTTCGACATGGCAACGCCCTCCCCATCAAGATTGGACTTCGGAGCCTTTGAACCACCGTCCCATGCGCGCGAGCGCACTCGCAGGCTTTGCGGCGTGGCGCACGACGATGGCGGTAATGTTGTCTTCTCCTCCCGCCTGATTGGCGAGATCCACGAGCCGGTCGGCAGCTTCCTGCGGGTCTTCGGCATCGCCAAGGATCGCAGCGATCTGCGCATCCGAA
>JBGPZR010000365.1:0-2954 GCA_041493845.1 Terriglobia bacterium
AAGGCCAGCGACGCCAACCACTCGAGTGGATTCCGGCGCTCTTGCCGGGACAAGGGCATGTCGAGCAGGGCGCCCACAAAGGAATCACCGGCATGGAGCGATGGGGTCTCGCGGATTGGGGCACGGCCGGGGCGTGGGAGGGTTGGCACAGGCATGTGGATCGAATGAGTGACCATCGCGTCCTCCTCAAATCAAGGGCTCCGCCACGCCTGCGACCAGCTGCCCAAGTTTCGCGGGGCTGCAGAGGTTGCCCTCACTACATATATAGACACCGGATAGGCAGGGCCGCTGCGACGCGTGTCACCGGGGGGTGTGATCGCTATCACGAAGGGGGGCGTCGTTCGCTGAGTCCTTGTGTGCACGAAGGGAGTACAATGCCGCAAAAGGACCCGCTTCCGTCCTTGGTGGAGGTGAAGAGAATTGAGCAAGAATACGTTTCCCCTAGTGGCTGGCGCGATCTTTCTCCTCGTTGCGGTCGGTCACGCCTTGCGGCTCGTCCTCAAATGGGAGGTGGTTATTGGCGGCTGGCAAGTTCCGACGTGGATAAGTGCGGCCGCCTTTGTCATAGCAGCTTATTTTGCGTATGAAGGGTTTCGGATCAGCAAGAGCAATTAGAACATTCCACGCTCACGGGTCACACCATCTCCGCGCGATCGCCGGAATGCGGGCAGGGCGAGTGACATCACCTGCGGGCCAGTGTGCACGGGGCACCCGGAAATAATCCACTTGGACGCATAGCGCGCTGATCGGGAACTGCCCACTACCGGCAAGGGTGTTCTATTGCCATCCGTGGGATTCAGGTGTAGGCTTTTTGCTTATGAAGAACTACTGCCAGACGGGCGGATGCTGCTGCGGCTGTTGCTGCTGCATGTGTACTTGCGCGTCCTCTGGCACGGGGAGGCTGGAAGGGTAGAAACGGAATCCAGCCAAGGAGTTCCGGAACCCACCGCCAGAGACAAGTTGGCCGGTGGGTTTTTTGTTTTTTGGGGTTCGACGGGCGCGATCAAACACTCATGAGGAGGAACTGAAATGGCTGATTACAAGCATCCCGAAGTGCTGGTTACGACGCAGTGGGTGGTGGACCATCAGAATGATCCGAAAGTCCGGCTGATCGAAGTGGACGTGGACACCACGGCCTACGACCAGGGGCACATCGCCGGCGCCGTTGGCTGGAACTGGCAAACGCAACTGCAGGACAACATCCGCCGCGACCTGATTGACAAGGCCGCGCTCGAAAAGCTTCTCGGGCAGGCCGGCGTCGCAAACGACACGACGGTGATCCTCTACGGCGACAACAACAACTGGTTCGCCGCCTACGCGCTGTGGCAACTGAAATATTACGGGCACAAGGACGTTCGACTGATGAACGGCGGACGCAAGAAGTGGCTGGAAGAGAAGCGCCCGCTGACGACCGAAGCGACGAAGGTGGCACCCGCGACGTATCGCGCAACGGGGCCGGATGAATCCATCCGCGCGCGGAAAGAAGATATTTCCGCGTTCCTCGACAAGAAGAAAGCGGCGCAACTGGTGGACGTCCGCTCGGTGGACGAATTCACCGGGAAAATCATCGCGCCGCCGGGGATGACGGAAACAGCGCAGCGCGCCGGGCACATTCCGGGAGCCGCGAATATTCCCTGGGCGCAGGCGGCGAATGAGGATGGCACGTTCAAATCGTTGGAAGCGCTGCAGCAGCTCTACGGGACGAAGGGAATCACCGGCACGAGCGAGGTGATTGCCTATTGCCGCATCGGCGAACGCAGCTCGCACACGTGGTTCGTGCTGAAATACCTGCTCGGCTACAACAACGTGAAGAATTACGACGGGTCGTGGACCGAGTGGGGCAACCTGGTGGGCGCGCCGATCGAGAAAGAGGCCGCGGCTGCGGCGCGATAGGCCGAAAGGCAAAATGGAACCACAGATGAACACAGATAAACACTGATAAGGACTGATCAGAAGGGAGGGAGGCAGGCGAAAAGCGGACTGCTCGCCAACGTTTAGACGGCGAGCATGCTCACTTCGCCAAGTCACTCGGAGCAGACGGGATGACACCGGAGCGACGCTAGCGGAGAAAAACTACGGATCTGCGGGCATGGATTTCGCGTTAGCCACCTCCTCCTGCGCGACCAGGAGTGCCTTTTTGGGCGGGCCGTCGCGGCGATAGTGGCCGGCCTCGATGAATTGGTGCTCTTCAAATGTAAAGAGAAATTTTCGCCCGGCGTAGTCGTACTGGTAGCGCGTGGGCAGCCAGACGCCCGGCGCGACCTTGTCCTGCTCGAAGAAAAAAACGCCGCCGTGATAGAGCTTGCCGAGAATGCCGGCGCCGAAGGAAACATCGCGGACGATGCGGGCCTCGGCGCGCACGATCTGCAGGGCGTTGTGGTCCACCCAGATTTTGGCGGTCGCGTGGCTGAGCGCATCCTGGAAAGTAGTGCGGGGGTGAAAGGCCGGATTCGGGTTGAGCTGGATCACGTCGCAGTCATGGCCGTTTAAATTTTCGCGCCCCAGCCACTTCGCCGAGTAGGCATCGCGCGTGGCGTTCACCAGTTCCGCGCGGTCGCGTTTCTTCTTGTCCATTTTTGCGTACGCCGCTTTGATTTTCGGGTCGTTGGGATTTAACGCCAGTTGCAGCAGGTCCCGCCAGGTCAGCAATTGCTTGCGGTAGTCCGCGGGGTCGGTGCGCCTGCCGTTGTCCTTCAGCAGGATTTTCAGCGTGCCCGGACCCGTGGGGACAATGCGGTAAGTCCTGTCTTCGAGGATGCGCGGGTCGCTGCCGCCGGTGCGGTCGACATGGCGCTCGATGCGTTCGTATTCCTCGAGCGCGACGTCGTCGGCGTGCTGGTTCGCGATCAACTTGTTGGTGCGCTCCCGGACTTCGGCATCGGAGGGAGGCTGTGACTGCTGGTTTGACTGCGAAGCGTCCGGGGGACTGGCCGGGAGGGTCGGCGAAAGATCCT
>JBGPZR010000355.1:0-3055 GCA_041493845.1 Terriglobia bacterium
AGAGGAACGTGGAAGCCAGGTTCGTGCCATTCAGCATTTGCGCCAGCGCCCCGATCGGCGCATAGCATACGCCATTGCTCGCCACGCCGTTTGCGCATGTCCCGGTGACGTAATTCACACTGTTGGCCACGTCTTTGGCCACGCTCGGCCGCCCCGCCGAATCGGTTGTGTACGTAATAATCCGCCCGCTTGGATACGTCAGCGTGGCCAGCGAGCCATCGAAGTTGTAGGAGTAGCTGGCGCTCTTGGTGATGGCGTTAGTGATCCGCTGATGCGCCAACTCGCGGCCCATCTTGTCGTAGCTCACGCTTTCGGAGCCCCCTGCATCAGTCATGCTCGTGCGTCGCCCGATGTTGAAGCAAGTGGGCTGGCCCAGGCAAGCGGTCTGGTCGTAGGTGTAGGTGACGGATGGGTCGCTGTTCGAGTAGGCGCGGCCTGTGAGCCGGTTCAGGAAATCGTAGGCATAGGTGATAGTGATATTGCGCGCGTCTTTCTTCGTCGCCACGTTGCCATTGTTGTCATAGGTATAGATGACGTTGCCCGCCTCTGGGTTCGTCGAACTGGTCAGATGCGAGAGCGAATCGTACGCGAAGCTGCGCCCATGCGAGCCGCCCTGCGTCACGCTTGTGAGGTTGGCCACCGCATCGTAGCCATAGCTCGTCACCCAGATCGGCTCGCCTGTCCCGGGACATCCATTCGAATTCACCGTGGCCGGGTGCCCCATGCTTCGTTTCCGGAAGCGTGGGAATCCTATCTGACTCCCCCCTTTTCAATTCTCCATTTTCACATTTCACACACATTTCGGACGGCCACCTGACCCTCCACCCCTCAAAAACTGTACCAACGGCCAGTGGAAATTTAGCCACATTCGTGCCATGTTAGCTCTGGAGATTTTTCACATGACGCGCGCGACAAGCCCTGTTGGCACCCGGTTTCATGGGCCACGGGTCACGAATCACTGCCTTTCTAATCGCAACAAGGTGTGAATAGAATTCGCCGTAACTTATTCAAAACAAACGAGGGGGACCAATTCTAATCGCAACTCTTTCCGGGGGTTGCCCAAGGGCCACGAGGTGGCATTAGGATGGAAATCATCTTTTGCGGGCTGCCAAACACTCTGCGCGGATTTACGATTCGAGGAAACCGCGGATCAGCGAATTCACCAGCGCCGGTTTTTCGTGGACCACCCAGTGCGTCCCGTCCGGGATGCGCTCGACGCGGAGATTGCGCACATACCGGTCGAGGCCGTTCAGATTGCCCGTAAGCAGGTAGGGATCTTTCTCGCCCCAGATCACCAGCGTGGGCGCCTTCACGTCGAGCGAAGGAAAATTCAACTTCATGTGCGAGGGTTCGTCGCCCGAGCCGGTGGGCGGCCCGATTTTTGCGGCGCGATAATAATTCAATCCGCCGGTCAGCGCGCCGGGCTGCGACCATGCTTCGACGTACGCCTGCCGGTCCGCTTCGGTGAAATATCCCTGCCGCAGCCCCTCGCCCAGAATACTGTCCTGCATCAGCGCAAAATTGTTCGCCGAAAGCATGGCCTCCGCTTCCGGACTCCGAAACACCAGCATGTACTGGCTGGCCTGCTGCTGCGCCGGATTCTCAAGAAGCTCGCGCTGAAAAATGGCAGGATGAGGTGAATTGATGATCACCAATTTCTCCACCACATCGGGGCACGCGATCGCCACGGCCCATGCCACAGCGCCACCCCAATCGTGCCCCACCAGGCAGCACGATTTCGCGCCCAGATGCCCAACGAGCGCGCGCACGTCGCCCACAAGCTGGCTGATTTCATACCGCTCGATTTCCGCGGGCTTGGAGGAAAGATTGTAGCCGCGCATGTCCGGCGCAACGGCAAAATAATCCCGCCCAAATTCGACGAGCTGCTCCCTCCACGCGTACCAAAATTCCGGGAATCCGTGCAGGAAAATTATTAGCTTGCTCGCGCCCGCCGCCGCGCCGGCACCCGCGCTCGCATAATGAATGCGGACGCCGTTCACATCCGCAAAGCTGTGGCGAACTGCCTCCGGACGCGCCGCCGGCGTGTGACCCATTTCCGGCCTCCTCTTCCGCCGGGATCATACCCGCACTCTATTTGGGTTCCAACCGGATTACTTCCCGCGGAGGATCACTTCGCCATGCGCCACCACCACATCATTCAGCGACAGCCGATACCGGTAGGATCCGGGATTCAGGCCAGCGCGGGGACTCCCGCTTATCAGCCGCACACCCGGCGGAGCCTGCAGAACATTCGAAGAAAACGGGCAGCGCTGCGCATCGAACTCAATCTTTATGTTCCCGGCATTCGAATACCACACCACCTGCTCACCGGGATCAATCACAATTGCTTCGGGCAGCACACCCACCAGAACCAACTTTTCAGCCACTCGTCCAATCCTCTCGCGCGTTTCGCGTGGAACAATGAGTCACAGCGCCCTGAACCGTCCGGCACAGGGCGGGGCCGAAAACATAGCACACTCACCAGTGTTTTACTCGCTCGACAGAAAACTCTCGCTAGGGTTTTACCCGCTCCGCGGCGCACCCTCAGCTGCGCCTCATGCCGCCGCGGCTTTCCGCAGCAATTCTTCCACCGCCCCGCGCAATTGCGCCAGCGTGAAGGGCTTCGGCAGCAGGGAAACAGCCGCGAGTTCCGCAGTGTGCTGCTCGGCATCGGCAAGATTCCCGGTCATCAGAATAAATCGCGCGGCCAGCTCCGGGCGCATTTCGCGGATCATGCGGTACACCTCAACCCCGTTCTGCCCCGGCATCTTCAAATCGCAAATCACCAGGTCAAATTCTTCCTGGTCGAGCGCCGCCTTCACGCCTGCCGAGCCCAAAACCAGAGTCGCGCGGCAGTTCACGCGTACCAGCGCATCGCCCACCATTTCAAGGATGCCCTGCTCATCGTCGATCACCAGCGCGTGCTTCATGTCACCGTTCCTCCTCCCCTTTGCACTCCGCGAATCAGCCGGCCGCTCCGGAGTCGGCTCCTCTGGCGCAAGCGGAATCCTCGTCTCGATCGTGGTTCCTACGCCAACCTTGCTCTCGACGGTGA
>JBGPZR010000388.1:0-2778 GCA_041493845.1 Terriglobia bacterium
GTGCTTGTCGCAGTGGCAATAGCATGGCTGCTGGTAGAGCACAGCCTTCTCCTTGGCTGCCAGCGCATAGATGTTCTGGTTTTGCGCGTCGGGAAACAGTTTCGGGTCCAGAGTGGCGGGCAAAGGTGCGCTGGGTGGATTGGCGTGGTAGGCGGGCAATTCCTCCGCAGCACCGCTCTGAGCATTCACGTAGGCGGCACCGATTCCGACGCCAGCCAGGGCAGCGCTTGAAATCGCGGCTGCCACAAGAACTTTGCGCATCATCGGTGCACTCCCTGTTTTACCCGGGACAGAAATCGTGCAAATTGCTGCTGCCCTCGCTGACTTCTACAATACCAGAAATGCGGGCCTGTTCATGCGTGCGTCGCTTCCCTGACAAGGGGGATATCGGCTCCCGCCACTCGAACGCGCGAGCAAGCCCACGCTTGAGCGCCCAGTGCCAATACAACGGGAAAACAAACGATCATGTATCGTGGCTCGATGCTGTGCACTTGCGTGAAAAAAGCCGTACGGATTCCGAGGAATGCGAGAGAAAGCGCCAAGCCGGGCTTGCTGCCACAACGCCATGCGCCCGCCAGTACCAGCCCAATAAGAATGATGTTGAGAATCCCCAACCCGAGCGTCACGCCGAAATCCATTCGATTGCTTCGCCAGCGGTCGCCGGGCGGCCAGAGCTTACCGGAGTAGGGGAGCAATTCGACGTGCGGCGTGAACCATAAGGCTCCCGCGCGGGCTAGAGGGATGAAAACAAATGTGCGCCAGGGCCGGCTTGCCGTTCGCGCGCGCGCCAGTTCCGCGAAGTCGTGGTCGAGCATCGGCGTCATCTTCAGGCCGTTGTTGTAACGGCTCAGCAGCGATTCCACGCGGGCGCGCTCGGAATCGGAATCGAAAGCGGAGCTTGGCAGCGTTTCAGCGCGAATCGGTTCCTTGCCAAGCTTCCAGGGAACAAAGTAGGCGTCGCGCGGACGCACCATCCAGGTGCCGGTCCAGGCATAGAAGCCGCGAGGAATGAAATCGCCCCGCGATTCAGCGTAGTGCGGCGCTAGGAACTCAGTGTGGCCCAGCGTGCGCGCGTTGCGCACCGCCCACGGCAGCAGGGGCAAGAGCAGACTGAGAGCCATCCACGTCCCTGCCAACGCCAGCTTCGGCCAATCTGCGCGGCGGCGCCAGCGAACGCACAGGACGAGTCCGGCGGCTGCTAACAGCAGCGGCGTTTCAGGGCGCACCAAAGTCCCCAGGCCTGTGAGCACTCCGGCCAGCAGAACCCAGCGGAGGAAAGGGAGCAGCGCCGCGCTGCCGGCATCTGCGCGCGCGAGTTCGATGGAGGGATCGGTGAGCGCTCGCAAGAGGGCGTAGAACGCCAGAGAGGTCAGAAATGTTGCGAGGGTTTCCGTGAGCACGGCCGCGGTGTAACCTGCCGTGAACGGGCAAAGCGCCGCCAACCACAACGCGGCTGTGGCCACCGCAGCCCGCTTCGCAGCAGGAGCAAGCCGCGCCGCGATCATCGCGACGACATAGCAGGTGATCAGGTCAAGAACGGCCTGAACGAGCAGTACCGCTGTTCTCGTTCGTCCCAGCACCGCATAGATCGCGGCAAGAAACGCAGGGTATCCCGGCATGCGCATGTCCACGGGCAGCAACTGGCCACCGACGAACAAGCCATAGACTCCGTGGTCAAGCCAATTCCGTGCGAGTTCCTCGTAGAACTTTGTGTCGCCCGAATAAAATGGGCGATGCGCGATGAAAAATATTCGCAGCGCGAACCCCGCCAGCATTGCGGCGGCCAGTTGTTTGTGCGAAATAAGGCGTGAATTCATTCCGGGCTTCCAGGATATGTATAAGCGACCTACCATCATAATGTTTCACGCTCGGAAGCCGATAAGAAATGAATGGGGCGGCACGTTTGACCGTGAATTGGGGCTGTCGACCCCCTCGGAGCTGTTCGGGTTTGACTTGCAGCCTTGCTACAGCTTATCGTTTGCAGGAACAGAGGCCTGGCCTAAGGCAGACCAATGCCAACTCCGCACCATGAGAGGTCGAGATCACATGATTGAAACGAGATTGCGAAATACACTTCATCAACTGGTCAGAACAGGATTGTCCTACCTTCTTACCGGGCTGCTGGCAGTGCTATTCATCCTGCCTGCTTTCGGCGCCGACGAAAAGAAAGATGAAGAAACGCTCAAAAATGCCGCGACCGTACTTCTGGATATGGTCAACGGAGGCAACATTCCATCCAACATTCTGGCGCAGGCCGATTGCATTATCGTGCTGCCCAACGTTAAGAAGGTTGGATTTGGCATAGGCGGCAGCGGCGGGCGTGGCGCGATGAGTTGCCGCGGCGGTGATAAATTCAACGGCAAGTGGTCCGCACCGGCGATGTACAGCATCGGCGGCGCCAGCGTCGGCTTTCAAGCGGGCGCTACGTCCACCGACTTCGTCCTGCTGGTCACTACCGAAAAGGGTGTGAAAGCCGTCCTCGAGGACAAAACCAAGCTCGGCAGCGACGCCACCGCCGCAGCAGGACCGGGGGCGACCGCGCAGGCCAGTTCCGTGGGCGGCGTAGATGTGTACACCTACGCCCGCGCCAAGGGACTGTTTGCAGGTGTTTCGCTCGAAGGCGCAACGCTGCATCCGGACAAGGACGCAAACGAGCGCATCTATGGCAAGCCGACCCCCGCGCGCGATATCGTTCGTGGCAACGCCGTGAAGACGCCCGGTGCAGGCCAGCCGCTGGTGTCGTTGCTCGACAGCAAAGTCCCCACACACTCCAACTAA
>JBGPZR010000207.1:0-4829 GCA_041493845.1 Terriglobia bacterium
CAGGCGGCCAAGCCCGACGCTGCCTCATCGCATAGCGTCGTAAAACCGGACGGTTTGAAATGGGGGCCGTTCATCGGGCCTTCGCAAATGGCGCTGGTGTCCGGCGATCCATCGCAGGCCGGTCCTTTTGTTGTACGCATCAAGAGCCCCGCGGGAACTGTGATTGCGGCACACTGGCACCCGACGGACGAGAATCTAACCGTGCTGGAAGGGAAATTCGCGATTGGTATGGGCGATGTGTTCGACGCCAGTAAGCTCACGGTGATGGAGCGCGGGGATTTCATCGAAATGCCCGCGAAGATGCATCACTTTGCCAAGGCGGTAACCGATACCGTCGTTCAGGTGCACGGCACGGGACCGTTTGCTGTCACGTTCGTGAATCCGGCAGACGACCCGCGGCCGAAGCAGTAGCGCTAGTCGCCAGTATGGAGCGCCAGTCTAAAGCACGAGTCCAGAGATAAAGTGCTGGGCCGCCTCTCTCACTGAGGCGGCCCGGCAACCGAAATCGTCCACACCGCGCCTATCTAAAACTCTTCGTCTTCCGTTTTCTTCAGGCGTGTAATTTTCAGCGAGACACGCACGTCGCGCGACCGCGCCTCCGACAAAATTGCGCGCCGCACTTCAATCGGAAGCGCCGCCGGGCCGATCACGCCGGCGGAGTCGCGCGGAAAATGTTTGATGAACAGCGCGGCCAGATGCGCCGTGGCGTATGAAATCGGTGTGGACACCAGCCCTCGCCGCCGGATCTGGTAGAGCGTGGGAAAACTCGCGTCCCAGCGAACCAGCAGCGGCTGTTCATCTTTCACGCCGCGCACCAGCACCGCCACGGCGAACCGCGCGTTTTCCAGCACGCCCCGGCGAATCAGCGCCGCCACCTGGCGCGGCGTCGGCGTCTTGGGAAAACGCTTGAGCACCAGCCCTTGCGAGCGGTTCAGCCGGCCCTGCCGGTACCACCGCCGCAGGCGTTCGAAATCATTTCCGCCGATCTTCGCGTCCACATCGTGCAGCGGGATCACGTACGGAACCATGCACACTTCGTCCTGCGCGGCCAGGTACACCGTCGTCTCGCCCAGCGGCGGCGGAAAGCGGAATTTCTCCGGCTCGCCGAATCGCTTGGCCATCTTGAACCGGCCGTTCCGATAAATCCGCGGGCGCGAAATCGCCGCGTCAAACGCCACATCCGGCGACCACGTCGAAATCGGGTCCTTGCTCTCCGTGCTTTCGTACAGGCGGAATTGAACGGATTCCACCGTGTCCAGCAGCTCGGAGCCGCGTTTCGCCAGCAGGTTCGTCAGCCCTGGCGCCGCACCCGTGCAGATCAGCGCCACGCGATTCTTGGCCACGAATTTCTTGTGAAAACGGAATTGTTCCGGTTTGAAGGGGTAGCGCGTCAAATGCGAATTCAAATCGAGATAATGTACGCGGAGGCGCAACGCGGCGCGCATGATGATTTCGTTGTACACGGCCGGCGAAGCGTTGACGATCAGGTTGCAGCCCCGCGCCGCTCGCACAATGGACCACAGGTTCCGCGCGTTGGCTTCGCGGACTTCGATCTCGCTTTTCTTACCCAGAAAGCGCCGCGCGCGCTTCGGATCGCGGTCGCCGCACCACACCGTATGACCCTGGCGCGCCAGCAAATGCGCCAGCAGGGAGCCGGTGCCGCCCGCGCCGAGAACGAAGATCCGCATCGGCCCGCAACTCTACCATATTCATTGCAGCCGGGTGCCTCAGCCAATCCTGGCTGTGCCGCCCGGGACACCATTGCCAGTGCCGGACTGCGAGAGTAGAATGGCGTTGAAATCTCCGATCCCCTCGGCCTAACGGAGAGAAATCCCAAGGCCCTGGGGACGATGCCTCCAATTATTTTCGGAGGCTGAGGGTTCGGGCGGAAACGCCTGCTCCTCCCGTGCTTGGAAAGGAGAAGGTCCGGCTCACAGGATTGCTGAGCCGTACTTCTCGCCCAAGCCCGAACGCGGACTTGGGCGTTCGTATTTCACGCGCCTTCGAATCGAGCGGAGTCATCTAAAAGAAGCGAATGTCGCTCTTCGACAAACACGGCCGCCAGATCACCGACGTGCGCGTCTCGGTCACCGACCGCTGCAATTTTCGCTGCGTTTATTGCCGCTCGGCCGACCCCGAAAACCACATGGCGCATCACGAACTCCTGGAATGGGATGAGTTCGAACGGCTGGTGCGCATTCTCGTCGGCATGGGCATCCGCAAAGTGCGCGTGACGGGCGGCGAGCCGCTGGTCCGGCCGGGGGTCGAAGAATTCATCGCGCGCCTGAAAGCCATCGGCGTGCACGATCTCTCGATGACCACCAACGGTTACCTGCTCGAGAAGCGTGTAGACGCGCTGGTTGCTGCCGGTCTCGACCGCATCAACATCAGCCTCGATTCGCTCGACCGCGCGAAATTCGAGCGCGTCACGCGCACGAAAACGTTCGATGACGTGATGGCGGGCATCGAAGCGGCGCACAATTCTCCGCTGCGTCCCGTGAAGGTGAACGCCGTGCTCGTGCGCGGCCTGAATGACGACGAAGTGGAAGCCTTCGCGGAATTTGCGCGCGAGCGCGACCTGATCATGCGCTTCATCGAATTCATGCCGCTCGATGCCGACCGCGCCTGGACGCGCGACTCCATGGTCCCCGCCGCGGAAGTCTATCAGCGCATTTCCGCGCGCTGGCCGCTCGTCCCTATCGCCCATGAGCGGAGTGAAACCGCGCGCAAATACAAGTTTGCCGACGGCCGCGGCGAAATCGGCCTCATCGCTCCGGTCACGCAGCCGTTCTGCGGCTTCTGCTCGCGCATCCGGTTGACAGCCGATGGAAAGCTGCGCACCTGCCTCTTCAGCAAGGATGACCACGACCTGAAATTCCTCCTGCGCAGCGGCGCGAGCGATGATGACTTGGCCCAAGAAATTCGCTCCGTCGTCGACGGAAAAGAAAAGGGCCATCGCATCAACGAGCCCGGTTTTGTGCCGCCCTCGCGCACCATGGTTTTCATCGGCGGCTAAGGGCTTTTCCGGAATTGGAAGCCAAATTGTTCTGGAGCGCTGCACCGTGAGTGAAGACGAACAAAAATATTTTTCGCTCACCGAAGCCGAGCGCCTGCGCGTCCAGCTCGAGCCCGTTCTGATCGAGGCCATGGAAGCGCGCCGCAAAATGGCCGAAGTGGAAGCGCAGCTCCGCGCGATCGCGGAGCGCATCCAGCGCTCGGGCGGCCTGATGGTTTCCTACGAGAATGCGGTCAAGATCCGCCGCGAACACAGCCGTCTGGAAGACGCCGTGCGAGCCGCGCTCGAACGCATCCACTCGACCGGCTGCGTCGTGAAGGATCTCGATGTCGGCCTGCTCGATTTTCCGGCACGCATTAATGATGAGGAAGTCTATCTTTGCTGGCGGCTCGGCGAAGGCCGTATCCGCTTCTATCATCGCCAGGATGAAGGCTTTTCAGGCCGCAAGCCGATCGATCCTCGCGACGCCGACCACCGCGATCCGATCCAGTAGCCCGCTTTGGGTAGCGCCGGCGTGTGGCCGGCTTTTTTCTTGTGTCGTCGTTGCAGAAACGCGGCGCTGCAAAGGACAAACGTGACGCCCCCGACAGAAAATCGCCTGAAAGATTCCGCCAGCCCGTATCTTCGCTCCGCCGCGCATCAGCCAGTGGACTGGCACGAGTGGGGCGAGGAAGCCTTCGAAAAAGCTCGCGCCGCGGAAAAACCGATCCTGCTCGATATCGGCGCGGTGTGGTGCCACTGGTGCCACGTGATTGACCGCGAGAGTTACGATAATCCCGACATCGCGGCCATGATCAATCAGCTTTACATCCCCGTAAAAGTGGATCGCGACGAGCGGCCCGACGTAGACTCGCGCTATCAATCCGCCATCAGCGCAATTTCCGGACAGGGCGGCTGGCCGCTCACTGCGTTCCTCACGCCTGATGGGAAACCATTTTTCGGCGGCACGTACTTTCCTCCTGAAGACGCCATGGGCCGCCCCGGCTTCAAGCGCATCCTGCTCGGCGTTGCCGAAGCGTTCCGGAATCGCCGGGAAGAAGTGGACAATTCCGCGCGCGCCCTCGAAGAAGCCGTCGCAAAAGCGGAAATATTTCACGGCGCCCGCGGCAATTTCGATGCAGGCGTTGTCGACGCCGTCGTTGAATCCGCGCTCCATCTTTTCGACGAGCAGCACGGCGGCTTCGGCCAGGCTCCCAAGTTCCCCCACGCAAGCGCTGCGGATTTGCTGCTCGAGCGCTATCAAGCCACGCGCGACCCGCACCTCCTTCATGTCGTCGAGCGCACTCTAGAGGGCATGGCTCTCGGCGGCGTGTATGACCAGGTTGCCGGCGGCTTCCACCGCTACTCGGTGGACGAGCGCTGGTGCGTCCCGCACTTTGAGAAGATGACCTACGATAATTCCGAGCTGCTGAAGAATTTCCTGCACGGCTACCAGGTGACTCACAATTCTCTATTCCGCGAGACAGCCGAGGGAATCATCGCTTGGGTGGGCGAAGTGCTTTCCGATTCCGCCCGCGGTGGTTTCTACGCCAGCCAGGATGCGGACCAGACGCTCGAAGACGATGGCGACTACTTCACCTGGACGCTTCGAGAGCTGCGCGCCGCGTTGACTCCCGAAGAATCGCGCGCCGCGGAAATTTATTACGACGTCGAGGCGCGCGGCGAAATGCATCACAATCCGGAGAAAAATGTTTTGTGGGTCACGTCCACTCCCGAGGCGCTCGCAAAAGAGTTGAAAATGGACGAGGCTGACGCACGAATTCTGCTCGCCCGGGCAAAAGGAAAACTGCTCGCGTCACGCCGCGAGCGCCGG
>JBGPZR010000436.1:0-2276 GCA_041493845.1 Terriglobia bacterium
AAAGGACTCCTCGTGGGAGTCTGGCTGTCGATCAACACGACCGAAGCGAGATAGGGGGCGGAAAGGCGGTATTGGGTCTGGAATGTCATCCAGAGTTTCGACATGTCCTCGAGCGAAAAGACCTGCGGGGCAAAGCGGACGCGCTCGATTTGAGTGCCGGCGTCGACGGCGCCAAGCGCAGTTCGGATCGCATCAGCATTCAACAACGGCTGATCGTGGAGGACGGCCATTGCGCGTCCGAGCAAACGCTGCGCCAACACTTCACTGTTGTCCTTCCCGTAGACGGAAATGATGTAGTAGAGATTCAGCGCGAGCGGCGGTGAGCCCGTCTCGCCCGCGCGAACCTGTTGGGGCACATCAAGGTTGCGCCAGGCGGCGTTGTGGACGGTCTGGTAAAGAAAGATGTTTATCTGGTTCGTGTTGTTGCCATCGCGAGCCTTGTCGGGCGGCATGGTGGTGAGTTGAATGCCAGGAAGGTCGGTATCTTGGTTCATCCCTGTGGCAATCACATGGCTCAGGGCAGTGGTGACGGCGGCGATGACCGGGGCATTGCTCATTTGCCACCCGCCCCGGAGCGGCGGCGCAGATAGTCATCCAGATTGACCTTTGGTTGAGCGGTTCGCGATGCACGCGCCGGCTTGCCCTCGGGAGCCGCGATCCGCACTTCGAGCCGGCCGATGGTGACTTCTACTGTCTGGTTTGGTTCCGGCGCTTTCCCCTTTGATGGCATGTGCGGAGAATTCCGAAGCACAGGAGCAAGAGATGCGGCGAACCTCGTCGCCGCGACGGATTGCGATTTGTCGAAAGGAGTAGCCGCTGGATGCACAGGCATCGCGTGTCCCCGCTCAGAAGCGTTGTCGAGTGACCCATTCATTCCATCGCGCCGCGGTGGATCTGATGCCTGCTGCGAAACTTGCACATGCGCGGTTTGGGCTGCTCTGAGTCCATCCTCGCCGAAATCGCCCCTTCCCTTAGATCCAAGCATCTGTCGTTCGTGGGGCGCTGCTACATGTAGTGAATGTGGCGACGATTCCGTTTCGGGAAAAGACGTCGTCACTGAATTTGGTGAAGTGATCTGAATTGCTTCGGCACGCGCTGATGTCGGAAGTGGCGATTCTCTTTCGCCTTTAACACGTGCCGGCATTCGGCCGGAGCGATTTCCTTCTGACTCGTTATCCAGCGGATGCTGAAGTGGCCTCGAACCCGATGGGATTGTGCCGGAGGCGGCTTGGGGCTCAAATCGACTTTCCGGAAGTGCGGAGCTGCGTCCCTCCAGTGCATTCGGGAAAGGTGTGGCGCCGAAGGAGTGCGACTCGGGCGTCCCATGGAAACTTGGTTCTGCGACCTTCAAGGGCGCCCCGAACAATGGAGTTAGAGGGGGACGAACGACTTCAGCGATGCCCATGCTGCGAGCAGCGAGCCGTTGTAAGAAATTGCTCAACCGTTCACCATTCCCAAGTACATTTCACGCCGCCAGGAACTCATGCGTAGAATTTCCTCTTCGCTCCAGCCGTAAGCTGACGCAAGCGCGTGCACTTCGAATAGAAGCTGGCGGGCAAGCCCCGTGATTTCGTTCCAGAAGAATGAAACAATGTCGAAAGGCGCCCGCCAAGAATGGCCGCAAGAGGGGCAACTAACGGCCAACTGAAGATCCGCTTGCGGGTCTGCCACCTCCATGCGTCGCGTGATTTCATCTCGAAGCGTGGGAGGCAACTCGGGCGCCAGGATGGACTGCGTGCCGCACCGCGCCTCCACGAGGCAGCGCTCTAGGAACGACGACGATTGGACGTCCCCTTCCTTGCTTTCCATCACCGCGAGGAGGTCTTCGGTATTGGGAAGCCGGAAGCTCACATCGTATCCCTCGAGAGAGAAAGTGTGCTTGTTGGGAGTGGTGGCGCGCTCCCCGGAGCGGATGCTCTCGATATCAACTTCGAGGCTCAATGGAAGCTGGCAAGCGGGGCAATTTGTCAGACCCTGGAGGCGGTTCCCGAAAGTCCATTGCCTAAGTGAGAGAAGACGGCCATCGCGTTCACCGATGTTAAGTTTCGCAAGCGATTCCCAGCTTTCCTCCGGGCAAGCGCACGCCAGAAGGAGGACGGCTCTTGCCGGGAGCGATTTCGCGAGACCAAGCTCCGAAATTTCGAGTATGTCGGCAGGGAGTAGTGGGCGCATCAGCGGTCTCTAGAAACCTGGCTAACATCATTGTGCCGGGATGGTAAAACTCGGTTCGGTCGGTTCAGTGACGCTGGTATCGCGCTCCCAACCCTCGTTCTCAA
>JBGPZR010000021.1:0-12925 GCA_041493845.1 Terriglobia bacterium
ATTGCTGCCGTGGCCGCGGGGTTCTTCACTCTTTCTGCCAGTATGAACGGGCAGACCATGGTGCGCACGCTTGGCGCTGCCACGCTTGGCGCGGCGCTCGGTTTTTTGCGCTGGAATTTCAATCCGGCGAAAATATTCATGGGCGATGGCGGCGCGATGTTCCTCGGTTTCCTGATGGCCACGCTGGGGCTGAAGATCAGGCCGGACGGAGTGCAGTTCCCGGCTACTTGGCTTGTCCCCATTCTGATTCTCGGCGTTCCCATCTTTGATACCACGCTGATTTCGATCTCTCGCGCGCGACGCGGCCTGATGCCATTCACTTCGCCGGGCAAGGACCATACGGCGCATCGCCTATCCAATCTGGGCCTCGGGCATCGCGGCGCTGTCTTGGTGCTGTACTCCCTGGCGATTATTCTGGGGACCGTCGCCCTGCTCACGCCCAGGCTTTCTTTGGCAGTCACCTGTGCGCTCGCCGGATTCCTGATTTTCTGCGCTCTCCTGGCAGTTTTCTTCCTTGAGGGCGCCCCCTTCGAACGTCAGGCGAAACTGCAAAAATCCACCACGGCGACCTGAAACGCGCACCATGATCTTTGGAAGGCTTCTTCTTTGGCCGAGCCTGCCGCGTGGGTTATACTTCCCGCCCATGCTTTCAGGGGTAAAACCAGCCCCGCGAGGCATTCTGGACGGGTCAGCAGGGGGCAGAACCGATCCAGCAGCAATCCTGAAGTTCTGCTTCCAGGCATTGATTTTTCTCGGTGAGGCTAATTGCAGCACACGAAGAAGGTATTTGAGCCACGCGGCGCAGAGAAGGATTCGCTTCTCGCGTCCCGGGCCCATAGCCAAAACGCTGCGGTGGTTGGGGGCTCTGCCGCAGGACTATTTACAGCCTCTCTGTTGGCGCGGCGGGGCGTACCGGTGCGCGTCTTTGAGCGCGTGGAAACGCTCGAGCCCGCTGCGCGGACGCTCATTGTCACGCACCGGATGCGAGGGTTGCTGGGACGCGCGGCCGAATCGAGTATCGTCAACGAGATACGCCGCTTCGAGCTTTTCACCGATGGCCGTGCCGCAACCGTCGCGTTGAAGCAACCGGATCTCATCATCGAGCGGCGCGCGTTGATTCAGGGGCTGGCGGACGATGCGCAGGCTGCCGGGGCCACTCTGGAATTGGGCCGCCACTTTCATGCCCTACACGCGAATGGCAGAGGGTTGGTTCTCGAAGTCGAGCGGTGCAGCGACGGCAGCCGCGAGGAAGTGCACGCCGGCACGATCATTGGAGGCGACGGGGCTTCCAGCCGCGTCGCGCGCGCGGCCGGTTGGCCATCGCTCGAAACAGTTACGCTGGTCCAGGCAATCGTGCGTCTGCCGAAAGACATGCCCCCTGATACGGCGCGCGTGTGGTTCGTGCCGCAGGACACTCCCTATTTTTATTGGCTCATCCCGGAATCAGCGACTCGTGGCGCGCTCGGGTTGATCGGCGAGACCGGAACAGAAACGCGCAAGCTCCTCGAGCAATTCCTCGAAAAACGGAAGCTCGACCCGATCGAATTCCAAGGGGCGCGCATTCCTGTGTACACGGGATGGGTGCCGGTGAAGCGACAGGTTGGTGCAGGCTCTGTGTATCTTGTAGGTGATGCGGCAGCACAGGTAAAAGTCACCACCGTCGGCGGCATCGTCACGGGCTTTCGGGGCGCGCTCGGCGTCGCCGAAGCCATTCTCAACGGCGGCACCAGTCGCGAATTGCGCACGCTGCGTCGCGAACTCGATCTGCACCTGCTCCTCAGGCGCTCGCTCCATGATTTCCAGCAATCCGACTATAGCCGCCTGGTGGACTTGCTGAATGCACCGGCGATTCGATCTCTTGGTGAATATTCCCGAGACGAGGCATGGAAAATTCTCTGGCGAATCTGCCTTCGCCAGCCCCGGCTGCTGCTGCTCGGCCTGCGCGGACTCCTGACACGAGGCCGAACGATTCGCCGCCCGGTTGTATAGATCTTCTGGTCATCACACCTCGTCATGCCCTCAACATGAGCTACGCCGAGAGCAAAGCCCAGATCAGTCGCAGGCGCGTTGGCATCTTTGTCCTGCTTGCCCTTCTTATTGGGGCAGTAATCGCGGTTCGAGGGGCAGGCCGGTGGCTCGTGCGCGAAGATCCGCTCTCGCGTGCCGACATGATCGTAGTTCTCAGCGGAGGCATGCCGTATCGCGCGGAGGCGGCCGCGACGGTTTTCCGCACCGGATATGCCCCCGAAGTTTGGGTGAGCCGGCCGGAAAGCCCCGCGCCTGATTTGTTGGCACGCGGAATTCACTACGTGGGTGAAGAAGAATACGACCGGGGCATCCTGATTGCCGAGGGCGTCCCGGAATCCGCGGTGCATATTTTCCCCGGGACGATTGTGGATACGGAGCAGGAAGTGGAGGAAACCGCGCGCGAGATGCGCGGCACTGGAAAAACGAGCGTTATCATCGTCACATCGCCGCAGCACACCAGGCGCGTCAAGGCGCTCTGGAAGCACGTCGTCGGCGACAACCTGAAAATGACGGTCCGCGCTGCGTGGGAAGACCCCTTCGACGCCGATCACTGGTGGCGTAACACGCGGGATGCCCTCTCGGTCGTGCGGGAATATCTGGGATTGGCGAATGCCTGGGCCGGACTTCCGGTGCGCCCGCATTCCCCCTGAGTGCGAGAACAACTCCGGCCAGGGCCTTCTTCTATTCAGTCCCAGTGCGAAGCGGCGCAGCCTCCAGAATTTTCCATTGTTCCCACTCTGCCTTCTTTTCTAAATCGCGGAGCGAGAGCTGCCATTCATACCCGAGGTTCTGATCTTCGCAGGAGTAGAAGGCCTGCCAAGAATTCCCGTTCACAGGCGCTTCGATGGCGGTCGAAAGCGGATCATGGCTGCGGAATTCCGAGAGCAGAGCTGCGTCCAGCGGCACGCGGAAAAAAAAGTGTCGCCATCCCCTGGTTGCATCCCGTGTCGGCTGTCCGCAGCGTATGAGGACCGGCGGCACAGCTCGAGTGAATTTTGCCGCAGCAATAATTCGAGCGACGGCGGAATTTCCATTGCCCCTCGCGGTCGTGCCAGCGGAACCTCCCAGAGTGCGACCGCGCCGGCGCCTTCGGCATCTGCGGAATATAAATCCAGCGAGCGTGTCTGCCAACCTGCCAGCCTGCTTTCCGGCAAGACTTCCATGATCGTCGCCACCGTGCGTCCCCGCCAGCGCTCGATTTTCACCGAGCCAAGAAAGGTTCCGAACGAGCGAACGAAGTTCAAGTCGTCGGGGGAGGCCTGCAGTGTTTCGCGCCAGAAACGGTCGTCGAGGCGCAGAGAAAAAATGAACACCTGCTCGAGCGGTGAAGGTGCAATTTGGCTCAGCCGGCGGCGGAATTCGGGATCGCCCACCTCCTCAAGATCCCGCATGCGCTCGATGAGCCGCCGGATCGTCCAGGAGTGGTGCCGCAATGTGCGCTGCCAATGCTGTGCCAGGACAAAAAAGACAAAAATAACGATTACAGAAATGCCGAGCGCGGGCCAGAGAATCTCCATCCCACCTGCCTTCGGGATTCCCCCGAGCGGAGCGTGCCGCTTCGAAGTTGCCGCCGTATTTTACTACCAAACTCGCGCTCGCCCTATGGCGAACTCGCCAGCGCGCTTCCAGATTTAGCTTGGCGCACGGCGGGCCATGTAAGAAAATTAGGAAGCCATCCCGACAGGGTTTCGCTGGCTATTACTCTCCAGGAGTGTTCATTGAAGATTTCTGTGATTGGGGCAGGCTATGTGGGCCTGGTGACGGGCGGATGTCTCGCGGAAATCGGGCACGAGGTAGTCTGCACCGATAGCGACGTTGCGAAATTGCGGACGCTGGAATCCGGCCGCCTGCCTATTTACGAGCCGGGCCTGGATGCCGTGATCGCCAAGGCGCGCAAAGAAGGACGCCTGAGTTTCCGCGAAAATCTCGCCGAGGCCGCTGATTTTGGCGACGCCATATTCATCTGCGTCGGCACTCCCCCTTTGCCCAATGGGGACGCAGATCTCAGCGCGATCGACAATGTCGCGCGGCTGGTGGCCACGGCGGCGCGCCGCCCCAAACTGGTGATAGAAAAAAGCACGGTTCCCGCGCAAACCGGCCAGGAGCTGAAGCGCGCCCTTTCCGTCTATGGCCGCAAAAGCGGCGTGACTTTTCGGGTAGCTTCGAACCCCGAGTTCCTGCGTGAAGGCACAGCGGTCGGAGATTTTCTTCATCCGGATCGCATTGTAGTCGGCGTGGAGGATGAAACCGCCGAGCGCCAGCTGAAAGAAATTTATCGCCCGGTGCTGGAACGCAAATTCAATTGCCCCGTGCATGCTCCGGCCTGCCCCGCCGTTCCGGCCCCCGCCTGGCTGGTGACGACCATCAACAGCGCCGAGCTGATCAAGCACGCTTCGAATTCTTTTCTCGCGCTGAAAATTTCCTACGCCAACATGGTGGCGGATCTCGCCGAGCGCCTCGGCGCCGATATTGGAGAAGTGACACGGGCGATGGGCATGGACCCGCGCATCGGGCCGAGCTTTTTGCATGCCGGACTGGGCTTCGGCGGATTCTGTCTCCCGAAAGACTTGCAGGCGTTCGTGCACCTCGCCGAGCGCTCCGGTGTGGATTTCACCTTGCTCAAGGAAGCCGAAAAGATCAACCGCCGGCGCATTGATCAATTCATTGTAAAAATCCGCCGCGCTCTTTGGGTGATCAAAGGCAAAAAAATTGGCGTTCTGGGCCTCGCGTTCAAACCCAACACCGACGATATCCGCTTCGCTCCCGCCATCGACCTGATCCAACAGCTTGTCGCGGACGGAGCGCTGATTCGCGTCTATGACCCCGAGGCGATGGAAAAGGCGCGCCCGATCCTGCCCAACGTGGAATTCGCAAGCTCCGCTTACGAAGCCGCGCAGGATGCTGAAGCCCTTCTCATCGCGACAGAATGGGAACAATTCCGCGCGCTCGATTGGGAGCGCATTCGCGAAGCCATGGCGCGGCCGCTGGTCCTCGACGGACGGAATCTCCTGTCCCCTGCCGAGATGAAAACCCGCGGATTCGAGTACTTTTCCGTCGGCCGCCCGGATTGATTTTTTTCTTTGCTAGATATGGATGCCCGGATCAGCGGGCTCGTTCTGCGTGCGCGACTTTCTGGCGGAAATACTCGTAGGTCAGCTTCAGCCCTTCTTCCAAGCTCACTTTCGGCTCCCAGTGCAAAATACGCCGCGCTTTCGTGATGTCGGGGCAGCGCTGCTTGGGATCGTCCTGCGGAAGGGGGCGGAAAACGATTGGTGCGGTAGCGCCGACCAGGCTGCGCACGCGCTCCGCAAATTCGAGGATGGTGATCTCGTGCGGGTTGCCGATATTCACCGGCTCATACTCCTCCGATTCGAGCAGCCGGTAAATCCCATCCAGCAAATCCGAGACGTAGCAGAAACTGCGCGTCTGCTTGCCGTCGCCATACACGGTGATCGGCTCGCCGCTCAGTGCCTGGTAAAGAAAATTGGGAAGGGCGCGGCCGTCATTCAAGCGCATGCGCGGCCCGTAGGTGTTGAAGATGCGGACGATCCGCGTGTCCAAGCCGTGGAAGCGGTGATACGCCATCGTCAGCGCCTCGGCAAATCGCTTGGCCTCATCGTAGACGCCCCGCGGCCCAATCGGATTCACACGGCCCCAGTACGTCTCCGGCTGCGGGCTTACTTCCGGATCGCCGTAGCACTCAGACGTCGAGGCCAACATAAATTTCGCTTTCTTCGCGAGTGCGAGCCCGAGCGCGTTGTGTGTGCCCAGCGCGCCTACTTTCAGCGTCTGGATTGGAAGCTTCAGGTAGTCCGGCGGGCTCGCCGGAGACGCGAAATGCAGCACCGCGTCCACCGGACCCGGGACCTCGATGTAGCGTGTCACATCCTGCCGCACAAACCGGAATCGCGGGTGCGACAGCAGGTGCGAGACATTCGTATCGCTGCCGGTGACCAGGTTGTCCATGCACAGGACTTCCCAGCCCTTCTCGATCAGCAAGTCGCACAGATGCGAACCCAGAAAACCCGCACCACCTGATACAACTGCGCGCAATTTCGATTTCTCCCTTTGCAGCAGAGCTGCTGCCATTTCCAGCCAGCGCCATTATCTATGAAATTGGGCAAGGGCAGAAGGAGCTTGAACCGGGGGTTGCGGCCGCAGCGGCACCCCGTACCACCAGTTTTGCCGCGGCAGTACCGTCGTCCCATTGTCCTCGGCGCTCCGGAAAGGCAAACTAGGGTCGGTCAAGAAGATGCTAATTGCAGCCTTCATTCTCGTGATCTCCGTCGCGGCCCTGGTTCAGTTTGCCGCGTTCACGTGGCGCGCTGGTCTGCTGCGCGTAGCCTCGGAACCGCTTCCAAGCCAGACGGAAACAGGCTATGCGCCTTGCCACTTACTGCAATTAAAGGACTTCGATGACGTTTCGGTCTACCAGGAGCTGTGCCCTGAAATTGGCGCAGCTGCCGGCCAGAACCTCCGCTCCGTGCGCCTCTATTACCGGTTCTTGCAGTTTGTGAGCACACTGGGCAGTTCAATCGTTCAGGTCGCGATGCCGACTGATTGGACCCAGCGCGAAATGGCCCTGTGCACCCGCTACGCCGCAGTTGTGTTGTCTCAGCGCATGGAACGCAACCATGCACTGGCCGCCGAACTCCGTTCCTACTAATTTTCCCGCTCTCTAAATTTTGTATCCTGTCCTAGTCTCGAACCCTTGCTTGGACGCGTCGTTCAAGGCAAAATTCGCGCAAGCTCTTAAAGGGAGCCGCAGCGGCCCTGAAGGAAACTTCCTAATACGCCCAACGCATCAGAATGCCGCCGGTGGTGTAGCCTGCGCCGACGGAGATCAGCAGGACCAAGTCACCCTTGCGCAGCCGCTTCTGGTCGAGCGCGTCCATCAGCCCCAGTGGAATCGTGCCGGCAGTGGTGTTGCCAAAGCGGTCGATATTCACCATCACTTTCGAATCGTCCAAGCCGAGCCGCTCCTGCATGGCGCGAATGATGCGCAGATTCGCCTGGTGCGGGACGACCAGCGCAAGGTCGCGGCTGGAAAGGCCATTGCGTTCGAGCAATTGAACGGCGAGCTCGCTCATGCGCCGCACGGCGTACTTGAACACCTGCCGGCCCTCTTGATGGACGAAGTGCATGCGCTTCTCGACCGTCTCGTGCGTGGATGGATGAAGGGACCCGCCCGCGGGCATATATAGGTTGCAGCCGCCGGAGCCATCTACGTCGTTCGCGAAATCGACGATGCCTTCGCTGTCCGACGCTGCCGGCTCGACCAGCACTGCACCCGCTCCATCGCCAAAGAGCACGCATGTGGCGCGGTCTTTGAAATCGAGCACGGAGGTCATCACGTCGCTGCCGATCACAAGAACTTTCTTGTGCGTTCCCGCGCCGACAAATTGCGCGCCGACCGTCAGCGCATAGACAAATCCCGAGCAGGCGGCCGAGAGATCGAATCCCCAGGCATTTTTCGCGCCCAGGCGGTCTTGAATCAGGCAGGCCGTCGCCGGAAAGAACATGTCCGGCGTTACCGTCGCGAGGACGATCAATTCGATTTCTTCTGGGCGAACTCCCTTCGCAGCCAAGAGCTTCTTCGCGGCTTCCGTCGCCAGGTGAGAAGTAGCTACCCCTGGGGCCACGAAGTGCCGCTCGCGAATGCCGGTGCGTGTGCGGATCCATTCGTCGTTCGTGTCCACCATTTTTTCGATTTCGAGATTGGTGACCACGCGCGGCGGAACGTATCCGGCCACTCCGGTAATTTTCGCGGCGATGCGTTTGCCCATTACACTCTCCATTGTTTCGGGAATAGTGCGCGATTGTATGCAATCGCGCGGCAGGGTGACAAGCAAAACAGTCCGTGCCGGCGCGGCGTGAGTTTTACGCGCGCGACGGCAGGATTTCGTAGCGGTAGGTGATCTTCGCGGTCTTCCCGAGCATCGCTGCCACGGAACAGTATTTGTTCTGGCTCAGCTCGATCGTGTCGCGCACGGCCTTTTTCCCCAACGTTCCAGAGAGGCGGTACACGATTGCAATCTTCGTCCACACCTCGGGCGGTTCCTTCGCGCGCTCGCCCGAAACGCTCACCTCGAGCGACGTGAGTTTCTGGCGCTTCTTATCCAGTATCAATTTCACGTCCACGGAAGTGCAGGCGCCCAGCGCGCCCAGCAGCATCTCCATCGGCCCGGGGCCGCCCTGGTGTGTGCTGCCGGCGTCGAACTGAACGGCATTACCCGAAGGCATGGTGGCCAGAAATTTTTCGCCGCCCACCCACTTTACAGTTGCTGTTTGCATCGTTGCCCCCGGGACAAATGGAAATAGAAATACCCCTGGAAAACTCTACCGAGGTTGGGATGATACGTCTAGTCTGACGAGATGTCGTCCTGCTCGGCCGCGCCGACACTGGCTTCGACCGTCGGGCGCGGGGCGCGCCGCATCGTCTCAATGAAAAGACGAACGAGTTCCGGATCGAACTGGTTCGCGGCGCATCGCTCGAGCTCGCCGAAAGCGTCTTCCGGCGTGCGCGCCTTCTTGTAGGTGCGGGCAGAGGTAATCGTGTCGTAGGCGTCTGCAATGGCAATCAGGCGCGCACCATGCGGAATCTGCTCGCCTTCGAGGCGGTCCGGATAACCCGTCCCATCGTAGAACTCATGATGGTGGCGCACCATCAGCCGGATCTTGTTCATTGGTTCGAGCGGTTCGAGAATTTTCGCGCCGAGCTCCGTGTGACTCTTCATGGTCTCCCACTCGGCGGCATCAAGCGGGCCGGACTTGTTCAGAATTGCTTCCGGAATGCCCACCTTGCCGATGTCGTGCAACAGCCCCGCCAGGCGGACTTCCTCGATCTCGGGCTGCTCCATTTCAAGCGCCTGCGCGATCATCACGGCGTATGCGGAAACCTTCTGCGAATGGCCTTGCGTGTAATGATCCTTCGCGTCGATTGCCAGCGCGAGTGAAGTGACCGTCTCGACCACTGCCGGCGGCAAGCCGTCCGCCGAACCTCCACCTCCCTGCTCGGTCAAGGAGCGGGTAAACTGCTCGAGCCGGCGATAAATTTCTTCAAACGCCTCCGGGCCGGTCGAGAAAAGCCGCTTCAGGGTCACGCCGAGATAGGCTTCGAGAACGTCTTTCTTCCAGCGCTTGGTATCGTTTGGATCTCCCTGCTCGGCGCTCGAGACCGAATTGCCGCCCTGGTGCTTCGACAAGTACATCGAAGAGTCGGCCACCTGGATAAGTTCCTGCGGTGTCGAGCCGTGGACCGGGAACCCGGCGATGCCGAAGCTCGCGGTGATGTTCTTGTCGCGCAGCAGCGGATCGGATGCCACCCAGCCGCGCAGCTTGCTGGCAAGCTGGCGCGCTTGCTCGACGGTCGTCTCGGGCATCAGAATGACGAATTCATCGCCGCCATAACGCGCCACCACGTCCGAACGGCGGCAATTTTGCTCCAGGATGTGCCCGACGCGCTGGAGAACCACGTCTCCTTCGAGGTGCCCGTAAAAATCGTTCACGAATTTGAAGCGGTCGAGGTCCATCAACACCAGTGAGAACGGGCGGTTTGCGCGCGTGGAACGCTTCCATTCCGACGAGAGCGCTTCCATCAGGAAGCGGTGCGTCTTGACGCCGGTGAGGCCGTCGGTGATGGCTTGCTCCTGCGCCTTCTGGTACGTCAATGCGTTGTGCAGCGCCCCGGCGAAGAGGTCGGCGAGCGTGCGCATCAGCAGAACTTCCTGCTCGTTGAACTCACATTTTTCTGAGGATTCGACATAGAGCACGCCGAGTAACAGCTCACCGTATGAAACTGGCAGCGCGATCGCTGAAACCGACTCGGGCAGGACGGTTCTTGGCGTCGTGCTGTTCACCTCGCGCACTATGGCTATCTGGCCGCTGCGCGCCACTTGCCCCACCAGGCCCTCACCCAGCAGGATGTGGCGTCCGACGGCGTCGCGCCGGTGTCCGGCTTCCGCCTGAATCACGAGCTCTTTCGTCGAGTAGTCGAGGATGGCGATGCCGATGTGGTCGTAGGTCAGCCCGTTCTCGATTTCCGCGGCAATCTTCGCGAGCATCTCTTCGGGGTTCAGCGTGGTGATGGCGTGGCCCGAAATATTGTTGAGCAGCGTAAGCTGGCGCGATTTCTTCTGCTCTTCGGCGAAGAGGCGCGCGTTCTCGATGGCGATGCCCGCTTCGCTCGCCAGCACGCGCAGCAGTTCCACATGGCCTTCGTCGAAGGCCCGCTCCTGCGGGCTGTGCACCGCCATGACGCCGATGGCGCGGTCATACAGAATCAGCGGCACAGCGCAGATGGAGCCCGCACGTTGAGCCGGCTCGAAACCCATGCGCTTCGTTTCTTCCTCGAAATGGTCGCGGATCAGAAGTGGTTGGCGCGTCCGCACCAGATACTCGACGAGATGGTTTCCGATCGGGCGGGCGCGCTTCGGCCGGCGCTCGCCCTCAATCACTTCGATCTCGAATCGCACCTGCTCGGGGCTGCGGTCAAGGAACGCGATGAAGAAGCTGTTGACGTCGAGCAGCCGCCGCATCTCGGAATAAATCCGCTCGAATAGTATGTCCGGTTCGAGCGTTGAGCTGAGCGCCCGGCCGATTTCGTTCAGGATGTGCAGCTCTTCGCTGCGCCGGGATGTCTGCTGAATCAGGTAGCTATTTTCCACCGCCACGCCGATCTGATGGCCCAGCGCCAGCAGCAGGCGGCGCTCCGCCGGCGTGAAACTGCGGTTGTCCGGTGTGCCCAGCAGCAGCACCCCGAAGACGCGCTCTTTGGCTTGCAGGCTGATCCCTACTACCGTGCGCAATTCCTGCCCCAGCAGCAACTGGCGCAAATGCCGGAACGACTCTTCCTTGTCCAGCGCCTCCCACAGGGAATCGCGCCACAGGTCGCGCAGCACCACGATGCCGCCCAGCCGTGCCACCAGTTTCACGATGTACTTGTCGAGATCGTTTTCCTGAATGGTCGAGCAGAATGCATCCCCCAGGCCGGTGACCACGATGGACGTGGGGCCGTCCGCTTCGCCGTAGTGCAAGCACAGCGCGCCGGCCGGGATGCGCACCACATTCAGGACGCGGTCCAGCGCCTGCGCCAGCATTTTCTGAATCTCGCCGCCGACGAAACTCGATGTCGCCAGGTTCAGGTTCGTGAGCGCCACCATGTTGCGCTCCACGCGACGCCGCTCCTCTTCGTACACCGCCATCAGCATCAGCACGCCGGAGAAAAGTTCCGGCAAGAGAACCAGCGGTATCAAGTCTATCCTGGCCAGCGGGCCCAGATGCTCCTGAAAGACGGTGGCAACACGCAGCAATCCCCACCCGACAAACGTGATGGAGAGGAGCAGGTCAGCACGGGATTCCTGTTTGCGCCCTTCTTCCCAGAATGTCCGCGCGATCAGAAAGAAAAGCAGCGTGACGCCCAATCCAAGCGGAGCGCCGATCCAGTGTTGCGCAAATGCCAGCGCCCACACGGCCGCCGCCGCGACAGCCACGACCAGCCAGCGGACCTGGAGGCTCAGTCGGGCATACAAGCGCGCGGAAGCATAGAAAGCCAGCCCCGCAAGTGCCAGCAGCCATTCGTTCAGTATGTCGAACCATTTTGCGGTAAAGGCCGGCGGCCCCGTCAGGTGGCTGACGAAGTGGAGAGAAATCAGCAGCCAGCCGGCCGCCCAAACGAGCAGGTACTCCTGCCGCTTCTGCAGATAGACGTAAGTGAAAAACGTCGCCAGCAGAAAGGCGCTTGCCAGGAGCACGACCGGGCTCATGTTCACATGGCTCAACAACTCAACACTCCGCGTCCATGGCATTGCGGACTTCTACCGAGAATAGCAGAAAATCCTTGAACGTCCGGCGGCGTGTCCAGCCGAGTTTCTTGGAGGTCAACGTCGGGTGAACTCACTGTGGCTGCCGAATTCCTGCCATGGGCCTAACCCAGCCAGCCCGCCGGGGCCTGCGAAAAATATGACTTGCCCGTCCGCCAGGGTCAAGAGTACCCCAGTACCAACTCCCGCCATTTCATGGCCTTCCGCATTCTCGCGGCTCGATTTTGGCCGCTGGTTTCGCTAGTATTGATAATTTCCATATTCGGAAAGGGACCGAACTGAATGACCCTCACGCAAAAGCCGCGCGTCCGCTTCGCGCCCTCGCCGACGGGCTTCCTCCACGTTGGCGGAGCGCGGACTGCCCTGTTCAATTGGCTGTTCGCCCGGCATGAGGGCGGCACGCTGCTCCTGCGCATTGAGGACACGGACGTCGAGCGCAACAAGCCTGAACTCGTGGATGGAATCCTGGCGGCCTTGAAGTGGCTGGGGATCGAGTGGGACGAGGGACCGTTCTTCCAGTCGCAGCGCCTGGACATGTATCGCGCCGCGGCCCAGCGCATCCTGGCCAGCGGCGCTGGATTTGCCTGCTACTGCAAGCCTGCGGCGTACGCCGGTGGCGATGCAGCCGAAGACCACGAGGGTGAAGGCGACGATGAGGGCATCAAGGCTGCAAAAAACATCGTCTGCCCCTGCCGGGACTTGACC
Source organism: Terriglobia bacterium (assembly GCA_041493845.1). GTDB lineage: Bacteria > Acidobacteriota > Terriglobia > Acidiferrales > UBA7541 > Palsa-295. The sequence continues at coordinate 12,555 of JBGPZR010000021.1, forward strand.
GACATCGAGCGTGCTGCCAAGGAGAAAGAGGGAATTCCCCGCGCGATTCGCTTTCGTACTCCGCGCACAGGCGCCACAAAGTTCGAAGACGCCGTCTTCGGCTCGCGCGAAGTGCAGAACGCCGATATCGAAGACTTCGTTCTGCTGCGCTCGAACCGGCTGCCCACCTATCAGCTCAGCGTGGTGGTGGACGACATTGACATGCGCATCACGCACATCATCCGCGGCGCCGATCATCTTTCCAACACGCCGAAGCAGGTGCTGATCTATCAAGCGCTCGGGGCGGCGGCGCCGATCTTTGCGCACGTTCCGCTCATCCTCGGGCCGGATCGCACGCGTCTTTCGAAACGCCACGGTGCCACGAGCGTCGG
>JBGPZR010000237.1:0-4326 GCA_041493845.1 Terriglobia bacterium
CAGCTAAAAAAATGCTCCTCGTACTGTTCGCGTGCATCGCCGGTCAGCTCACCGAGCAGGTATTGCTCGGCAGCCTTTATTCTGATCGCTTCAGAATGGTCCATAGTTTCCGTCCTCCCAGTAGTGATTCGGGAGAGTGAAACGTTTCGTCTTTTCTGCGCTAGTGCTCAAGGTGCCATTGTCCGCCGGACTCGCTCTTCTCGTAATAGACCCGAAAAGACTGCTTTGCCCGATGGAGCAGGACCCGGAGATAAGTCCGATTTACACCGAATTGCCGGCAGACCTCATCTTTGTCCTTTTCCTCCATGAAGATAGCGTGGAGGAGTTGCCGATCTTTTTCACGCATTTGAGCCAGGATTCGCCGCACTTGTTCGCTGGTCTGCCGGGTTACCAGCATCTGGTCCATATTGATGGTCGGATCGGGAGGGTCCGGGGCATCCTCGTCCAGGGGGGTGATGCGAGCGGAAGATCGGAAATGCTCCTGTAAGACATTGTTACAAATGGAGTTAACAAAAGCCCCCAGCCTCTCGGGCTGGCGAATACCTCCCTCGCTCCTCACCGCCTTGAAGACGCGCACGAATGTCTCCTGGCGGATGTCTTCCACGGCCGGAGAAGACTTGAGGCGCGACCGCAGCTTGATAAGCAGGAGTTTACTGAAGTAGGCGATGAAGTGACGCTCCGTCATGTGATCGCGGTCACGGAGCCGCTGCAGGTACAAGTCGTCAAAGGAAAATAAATCCACGAGCCCCTCGGAAAGGTGAGCGAGTATATCCCCCTCGTAAGGTGAGTGCAATCACGGCCTTCCGTCAATTCTCGCCCGATAATTGTGCCGAGTGTTTGCACACAAGTTATTGCAGGCGCGTAGGCAGAACCCGCAAAAATTTGTTCCCAAAGTGAAACGAAATACCGCCCGCCAGCACTACCTCCATGTACTACTGATGGCCTGTGGCTTGGGAGAAAGGAATTGCGAAATCTGCCGATGCTGTCAACTGAGCTCCCCCATGCCCCCGAAGCGCATCCCGGTTCTGCATTCCGAAAGGGATCCGGGGTGCGCCCCCCATCTGTCGAGCGAGGGAGAGGAGAAGGGCCAAGAATGAATCATCCCATCGAGTCGGAAATGATCACGATTGAAGAAGTGATTCGCAATACCAACGGGTGGAGGCTGAACTTGGAGCCAAATGGAAACTCTACATTCCAGACATTGAACGCGCGAGGTGTGGAATTCATCGCCAAGCCGGGCAGGATCCAAGATCTGCGGAGCTGCATTCGTGAGAAGGTCATGGACTACCTCAGAGTGGCCCATGGATTCTCCAGCGCGGTCGTGCTGACCTCACACAAAGAGCCGCGCCTGGTGCTGGTTCTCACATTCTGGAGGACGGAAACGCAAGCCAGGAACAACTGCTGGGAACACGCCCCTGCCGTGCGCAAGATGGTGCAGCCGCTGATTGATGTCTGCTCGAAAGTGCAGACGTACGAAGCGTCCATTCCGAAATCGTCCGGGATGGAAATGCGGGAGACTGAAGGACGGGCGTGCTAATCCGATGCGAATCGAGGTACGGACAAATTATCTCGACAGCGCCTCTACTCACACTCGAACCGATACGTTGAATTTGGGAAACCGAAACCTATGAGTGGAGAATCGCAGCAGTCAACGACAGAAAAAAAGGGCCCATTTTCCATGAACAGTAAGCCGATTCGGTGTGATGCGGATCATTGCGGACGTCCTGCGATGAGCACAGTGGAACTTCACTTTTTCTGTGTGGACCATTTCATTTCGTATTCCTACGAGCGGCTGAATCAATGCCGCCCGATTCCCTTCTCCGATCCGGACGACAAGACCACGGACGCGAACGAGCGGTTTCTGCAGCAGTGCTCGGACCAGACTGCCAACTTGCTGCGCCCCTTGCGGGGACTTGATAACCTGGATCGAGCGCGCCTGTTCGACATACTCCTGTGGGCCTCCGAGTTGGTCACCACGCGAAGGGCCTTCAAGCCAGACGAGATGGCCCAGCGCTAATTACTTCCTTCGCAGCGGAAAGCTGTGGCGGACCCTCACTCGACCCAGTCGAAGGAACGTGTCACCGCCTTCTTCCACTTGCGGTAGAAATTCTCTCGCGTGGCTTTATCCATTTTCGGCTTCCAGGTGTGGTCCACGGCCCAATTCGCGCGCAGTTCATCAGTGTCTTCGAAATAGCCAACGGCGAGGCCGGCGGCGTAAGAAGCACCGAGCGCTGTCGTCTCGCGGACCACCGGCCGCACTACGGGCCGGTGGAGAATGTCCGACTGAAACTGCATCAGGAGATCGTTCATGATCATGCCGCCATCGGTGCGCAGAGTGTTGAGGCGGATGTGCGAATCCTTTTCCATGGCTTCGACGACCTCACGAACTTGAAAGGCAGTTGCTTCGAGCACGGCGCGCGCCAGATGGCCTCGATTTGCGTAGCGCGTCAAACCGGCGATGACGCCACGGGCGGTCGCCTTCCAGTAGGGAGCGTAGAGCCCGGAGAACGCGGGGACGAAATAGACGCCGCCATTGTCTTTCATGGTGCGAGCGAGAAATTCGATGTCGGAACTTTTCTCGATGATTTTCAGATTGTCGCGGAGCCACTGCACCAGGGCGCCGGTGATGGCGATGCTGCCTTCGAGCGCGTACCGGGCCGGCTGCCGCCCGAATTTGTACGCGACGGTTGTGAGCAAGCCGTAATTTGACTGCACCAGCTTTTTGCCCGTATTCATCAGCAGGAAGCAGCCTGTGCCGTACGTGTTTTTCGCTTCGCCCTTCTTGAAGCAGGCCTGTCCAACGAGCGCCGCTTGCTGATCGCCGAGAATCCCCGCGATGGGAACATCCCTGATCGCTTCAAGCTGAGCGGCGCCATAGGTCTCGCTGCTGGAGCGAATCGCCGGCAGCATCTGTTCGGGAATTCCAAAGGCTTTGAGAATTTTCTTGTCCCACGAGAGAGTCTGGAGATTCATCAACTGAGTGCGGCTGGCGTTGGTGACGTCGGTGACATGGATTCCGCCGTCTGGTCCTCCGGTCAGCTTCCAGACTAGAAAGGTGTCGATGTTTCCGAACAGAATTTCGCCGGCCTCAGCTTTCGCGCGGACACCGGAAATATTTTTGAGGAGCCAGCGAATCTTGAGCCCGCTGAAATAGGTTGCCAGCGGAAGCCCAGTCTGCGCGCGGAATCGGTCCTGGCCGCCGTGGCGCGAAAACTCTTTCACAAGATTCTCGGTGCGCGTGTCCTGCCAGACGATCGCGTTGGCGATGGGCTTGCCCGTCTTGCGATCCCAGAGGATGGTGGTTTCGCGTTGATTCGTGATTCCGATGGCGGCGATGTCGCGGGGGCGGAGACTTTTCTGTTCCATAGCGGCGGCGATCACTTCTTGCGTCCGGCGCCAGATTTCGCCGGGATCGTGTTCCACCCAGCCGGGCTGGGGATAAATCTGCTCGTGCTCCCGCTGTGCGACGGAGACAATACTTCCGGTGCGGTCGAATACGATGAAGCGAGTGCTGGTGGTGCCCTGGTCGATCGCCCCAACGTAACTCGCCATGTTCCCAAGCCTCCGTGCCGACTTTTAGTGATCCCGATTCCAGCTCGAGGGTTGCGATGTTGCTCCGTCTGGCAGCCCCGCTTTCTGCATCAGGCCGCGAATCTTTTCAATGTAATCGCCAGCAGACTCGCGCGTCGCGGCGTCTGACCAGCCAAGCTCTGCCGCAAGCAATTCAGCAACGCCGGACGCTGCCTTGATCGCATCTCTCCAACTGTAGAACTCGAGGCCGATCCGGCGCGCGAGAACATCTTCGATTGAAGCCGCCATCTCGTTGCGCACGCCATAAACAACTTCGGCTCGGAGGGGCGCAAGTTCGTCAACCAGAGGCGCAGCGAGGGCAGCGTCCCGCTTGGCAAGCTCCATAATCTGCGGGGCGCGCGTGCCGAACTTCTGGGCGAGATGCCGCGCGGTTGGCTCGGACACGCCCCACTCCTTCACCAAGCTCTGCCAATAATCGGGGGAATATCCGTCAGAACCCACGAGGAGGTGATTCAAAGTTCGCGAAGCGGTGGCGGGACCGCCCAAGTATTCTTGCACAGCGTTCACCGTGTCTTCAGCCATGGCGCGGTAGGTGGTCCATTTTCCGCCCATGATACTAATCAGACCGCTCATGGGATCAAGTTCGATCTCGTGATCGCGGGCGAGCTTCCTCGTATCCTTCGCTTCAGCCGAGCTAACCAGCGGCCGCGCCCCGGCGTTGCAACTGACGATTTGATCGGGAGTGACGGGACGAGCCAGGTAGCGATTCAGGTGCCGCAGCAGGTAGTCCACTTC
>JBGPZR010000088.1:0-7574 GCA_041493845.1 Terriglobia bacterium
CAGTTGCCGCGGCCGCTCAACAGGCTGCCTCGCCGCCGAAGTCCGTCGCTCCGCCCCTGCCTTCGCCGCTCGCGCCCGCCGCATCACCGGCAAACCCCGCATTCCTGAGAGCAGCCGATGAAGTGCTCGCGCAAATGAGCGAGCTCCTGAGTCTCCCGATCAAGCAGCCGCTCAAGAAGAGCCTGCGTTCGAAGCAGGACATCCGCGAATATCTGATTCGCGAGGAAAAAGAAGATCGCAGCGACGCGCAGCGCTACGCCGACAGAAAAGCGCTCGAAGCCTTTGGCCTCATCCCCAAAGATTTTCCGCTCGATTCCTTCATGCTCGACGTGCTCACCGATCAAGTCGCCGGGCTATATGACCCGAAAACAAAAGAGTTCTACATCGCCGAGTGGATTTCCGCCGATGAGCAGCGCACCGTGATGGCCCACGAGTTGACTCACGCGCTCGAGGATCAATACTTCAACATTGATCCCTGGATCAAAGCCGCGCGCCCCAACGATGATGCCGAGCTTGCTCGCCAGTCCGTCAGCGAAGGCTCCGCGCTCGCCGCTATGGTTGACTACACCTTGCGCGACCAGGGAATCACGGTCCGCGACCTTCCCGATGTCGCGCTCCTGATCCGCTCAGGCGCCGTCGAGGAAATGGACAAGGACCCAAACCTGGCAAAGGCCCCCGGCTATATTCGCGACGAATTAGTTTTTCCCTATCTCGCCGGCACAACTTTCTCTCAGCAGTTCCTGAAAGCTCACAAGGGCTGGCAGGATCTTGCGCTCATTTTCCAGAATCCTCCGGTTTCAACGCAGCAGATTATTCATCCGGACCTCTATCACACCGGCGTAAAACCTGTGAAAGTCACCTTGCCGGATTGGAAGGGCGTGGTCCCTGCAGATTGGAAACTGCTCGAGGAAAACGTGATGGGCGAATTCGGCCTGGGTGAAATCTTAAAACAGTTTCTCGGCCAGGAGCACGCAGACGCGATCTCCCCTGCCTGGACCGGCGATCGCTACGCCGTCTTCGAGAACGCCAGGACAAAGAGCACTCCGCTTGTCCTCAGACTGGCCCTCGACAATACGGACGATGCCGCGCGCATGTTCGGACAGTACAGCGAAGCACTCGAGCTAAAGTACAAGTTGCGCAAAGAGCTTTTTCGCCGCCCCAACTTCTTCCAGTTTCAGACCGAAACAGGCGGCGTCTACCTTCGTTGCCTGGCCATCCAGTGTTTGGTCGTCGAGGGCGCGTCACGCGATACGTACGACAAGATCACTCGCGCCATCGACTGGCCTTCTGCACCCGCTCCGGCTGAGGCGCCTCAGCTCCATACCACCGCTCAGCTTTCCTCCATGCCACTCCACTGACCGATCGGTGCAAATCGTTATTTCGCACTCGCTTTCTCGAACACCGGAATACTCAAATCAATATCCCAGCCGAACTTTTGATTCGGAATCCCCATGAACTTCATGTCGCATACATAAGACCCTTTACTTTTTAGCCTAAAATTCTTCCCGTCAAACTGATAGCTCTGCAAGAAGTTTTTCACATCCTGTTCAAAGGGCGCGATCGTGCACGTATGGCCGGGAACAGCCATATCAACCTGCGTGACTTTGAAATCTCTATCTACAGTGAGCTGGATCACCGCATTGGAGGAATTGTAATCCTTCGGGTTGCTCGACTTCTTCATCCACTTTTTGTCCATGGATTCTACACTCCCCTTCTGCGCTCCAGCGAGATCCTCCGCAGTAGGAGGAAAGGAATAGAAATTAATTCGCACCCAGGAATATCCCGGCGCATTGCGACGCGCTTCGATGGTGGCAATCGCGGTGGTCAAAGAACTCACGCTATTGTCGACAGAAAATGTCGCGCTTGTCTTAAAGGTGCTCGGATCAATCGGGATCGGACTGGCAAAGGCAGGGAGGGAAACGCAAAGCATTCCGGCCACGAATAGCCAAAGGGAGCGCATGAGATTTTCCTTCCGGTTTTTTGTGAGGCAGTCGCTTCGCTTATCTTATTGCGTGCGAGCCCGCCCGCTCCCGGAAAGCTTCCCTGCGCTTGCTCCAGGCGTCAACACCGAGGATCCTGAACTTCCACACCCATACTGCGCAGTTTTGAATCGGAAATCCGGGATTAGTCGTTCAGCGAAGCGCCGGCAGTTTCGCCCCGGTGTATGACCATCAACGTTTGATCGTCCGCCTGCCGCGCGCCCGAAGTGTGGGCTTTGAGGTCCTTCAGGCATTCTGCCAGCAATTCCCGCGGGTCCCAGCGGTGCCTCTCACCGGCCACATTCGACAATCTTTTCACACCGTACTCTTTGCCGGCCGCATTGCCAGCCTCGGAAATTCCATCCGTGAAGAGCAGCAGAGAATCCCCCGGCTCCAGCCGCACGCGTTGGATCGCGTACCGGCTGCTCGAAAACAGGCCGAGCGGTAGCCCGGTTGCGCCGATTTGTTTCACGCCTTCTCGCCTCACCAGCAGAGCGGGCAGGTGCCCGGCGCTCGCAAATTCCAGCTCGCCGGTGCGTCCCGCCGAACCGCAGATCAACGTGGCGTACTGGCCCGCGAACGTGCTTTCGCAGAACACGCGATTCGCCGTTTCGAGCAGCCTATCCAGTTGCAACTCCGCGCCCGCCCGTGAGTCCGACAGGCTGCGAAACATGGCGTGCAGATGCGTCATCAGCAGCGACGCGGCCACTCCTTTGCCTGCCACGTCCCCCAGAAGAAAGACCAGATTTCCATCCGCGCTGCGCGGCAGAATCAAATCGCAATAGTCTCCGCTCACATGCCCGGCTGGTGTGTATTCGTAGTGGATGCGCCACTCGCCGAACCGCACGTCCTTTTCTGGCAGCAATCCGCGCTGAACGCTGGATGCCAGCTCCAGATCCCGCTCCAGCGCTCGCCGGTCGTCAGCAGTCAAGCAGTCGAGACAAACCTTGATCAACGGATCGGCAATCAGCCGTTGCTTTTCAACCGTGCCATGGCACTCCATGCACACGCCGAAGGTTCCTTCGTCCAAGCGTTGGATGGCTGTGTCCACCTCACCTAGTAATTCTAGGTACGGACCAGCAGGCGCCACCGGTGCGGCGGCCGCAAGCGCCAGGTTCAATTCCTCGCGCCGCTTTTCGAGTTGTTCGCGTATGTATGGATCGCTCACCTGTGCCATCGTTTTTATCTCCTCTTGCGAGGATTGCACCGCTTGCCCCACGCTTCTATCCGTTTCGTGCATCAAATTTTACCTCAATCCATTCGGGCCGAACTCGCCCTGGCGAAAAGGATCTCACCGCTCCATCCTGCTGACAGCCTGCCTACGTACCTCGTCCATTGGATTCACCCGAAGCATGGCGCGATTCGGCCTCCATGGCGTCGAGCAGGCTGCGCCCGGCCTTTCGTTCCAGTCGCGCCAGGCGGTGCTCAAACCGCTCGCGGCATAGCCGGTAGGCAGTCGCGGCCATTGTCCCCAGGCGATTCGCGCGGCGAAGCTCGGCCAGCGCCTTGCGCGCGACGCCCGCGGCTCGATGGGGCTCCCGCGCGTGGTGCTCATAGTAAATCGCCAATTGCTCGTAGGCCTCCAGGCCTTCCTTGGAGTCTCCCAGCATGCCCTCCCACAATTCCCGCGCGAGCGTTAAATCCCCCTCGCGCTTTGCCAGCCGCGCGAGTGATCGCCGCGCCGCGCGATCCGTTTCCGGCGGCAACTTCGATGCAATCGAGCGCTGATATAGATTCCGAGCGCGCTTCGCCTGCCCGCGGCGCTCGCAGATGCGCGACACTCCGTACAGCTCGAGCGCATCCATTCGGTTTGTGCCGGGCCCATCGCTCTCCGGCTCCGCCAGCAGCGAAAGAATCCGCCCCGAAAGCCCCGCGAGCCCGCGCAGGTCCATCTGGTTATGCTGGAACACCGGCACAAGCGGCTCGGCCGGCCCGCCGCGCACAAAATTGAAGTAAATCTCCGGGATCAGCTCCGACATCACGTCCGCGCCTCGATTCCAGCCAAGAACATGCTTTTCGAGTTCTGGCAATCGCACCGAGCCCAGCCGCAACCGCCACAAATTCCGCGCCGGGTGCAGCAAGTCCAGGTGCGCGCGCGGCACCGGCGGACGGATCGTGCGCGTCATCCGATACCGCGTTTCCAGCAGCGGCCAGTCGAACGATTTCCCGTTGAATGTCACCAGCACCCGCCGCTCGGCGAGCCGGTCCGCAAGCGCCACCAGCAGCGAATGTTCCTCGCTGTGCTCGCGCATGAAAAATTGCTCCACCTCGAGGCCCCCAGCATCCCACCACGCAATGCCCACAAGAAACGCATACGTCCCCGTGCCGCCGGCGAGTCCCGTCGTCTCCGTATCGAGAAACAGCCACTGTTGCGGGTCGGCAACTTCCGCTGGCGCATCCGGCGCCAGCAAGCGCAGCGCGCCCGCATCCAATTCGCCTTCCGGTGCACCGGCGCTAGGCTCACAGCCGGGAGCCTCCGAAAACCAACGCCGCAACGCGAGGTGTTCGCCGTAGCGATTTCTTTGCGTCGCAGCTCCCAGAATCTCCGCCAGCCGCGCCGCGCCCTCGGGAACATCGGGAGCAACGCCGCGCGCTTCAGCCTCCGCCACACGCTTCCGCGATGGCTTCAGCGCCGCCAATCGTGCAAACCGATCTTGTGTCGTCGAAATCAACGGGAATGCTGCTCCCTGTTCGCAGAGTCAATGGCCTCGCAGAGATTGTTGGCGCTTCTTTTCTTCACACTAATTCCCTCTGTGTCTCCGTGTCTCTGTGGCAGATTTATCTTTCCTAACTGCAGAGGCGAGCCAGGATCGCCAGCGCCGCCTCCTTCGTTCGCTCGCTCTTCTCACCCGCGGGCCCCACGCACGAAGGACACCCCTTCTCGCACTGGCAGCCTTCGATCAACTCTCGTGTCCGCCGCAAAAGCAGATCATGTACCCGGTAGAGTGGCTCGCTGAACCCGATCCCACCAGGATAAGCGTCGTAGAGATACAAATTCGGCTCGAAGAATTCTTTCATCTGCGCCGGATCGCTCATCGCCGTCGTGAATTCCTGCCACTCGGTTTCAATTCCCGGGCTTGCCGGTCGCTCCCCCACCGCCGTCCCCAGATCGCGCCGGTCGCACATCAGCAGCAGCGTCGCCATGGATTCCAGAGCATACAGCACGCCACATATCCCGCTCTGCCGGTCCGATAGCCCGAACGGCAACGCCTCCAGCAGCGGTCGCTCCAGGGTGATCCAGAACGCCGTCGTGTGCATCTCGTTTTCCGGCAGCTCAAGCTTGCCCGCGCCCACATTCTCGTTGGTGAAAAATTTGATCTTCTTGAATCCCACCACTTGCGAGCGCACCAGCACGTCGCCATGCGCGCGCGCCGCCGGCCCCGCGATGCGCTCCTGCTCGGCGATTTCGAGCACGCGCACCTGCGTGTAGCGGATCGCGTCCGTGTAGTAATCCACATTCACCGGCTTCACGTACGCCTTGCGCGCGTCGAAATCCAGCCGCTCCACTTGATACTGCTGCCCCTGGTGAATGTAAATCGCCTTCGGATGCACGGTTGTGAGCGCCGATGAAAAATCCACCTCGCCGATCACTTCCGGCGATCCGTCTTCTTCACCGCTGATATCAATGATCACAAAATTGTCGCTGGTCACCGACCGCAGGCTGACCGTGTCCGCCGGGTACGCTTCCTGCACCCAGTGCCAATTTCCGCCGCTGCGGTGCAGGAATCCCGCCTCGCCCAGCCGTTCGCACAGTCCCGGCAAGTCTGCCTCGCCGAACCGCTCGTGCGGCGCAAGCGGCAGCTCAAACGCCGCGCATTTCAAATGGTTCACCAGGATTTCCAAATTGTCTGGCTGCACATAGGCGTGCTCCGGCGAGCGCCCGAAAAAATATTCCGGATGCTGCACGATGAATTGATCCAGCGGCGCAGACGAGGCCACCAGCACCGCGCACGACGTCCCGCTTCGCCGCCCCGCTCGCCCCGCCCGTTGCCACGTGGACGCAATCGAGCCTGCATAGCCGGCCATGACGCAGGCATCGAGCGATCCAATATCGATCCCCAGTTCAAGCGCGCTCGTCGCCACCACTCCGCGCACACGCCCCTCGCGCAACCCGCGCTCAATCTCGCGCCGCTCCCCCGGCAAATAGCCCCCGCGGTAGCCGCGCACCGGTTCCGGCTGTCCCGGCTGCGGGGGATTTGCTTGCTGCAAATAGGTCAGCAGGATTTCCGTGTGCAGCCGGCTGTTGGCAAAGACAATTGTCTGCAGCTTGCGCGCCAGCAGTTCTTTCGCCACGCGCGTCGTCTCATTCAAATAGCTGCGCCGGATTCCCAGATTGCGGTTCACCATCGGCGGGTTGTAGAACACGAACAATTTCTCCGCCGCCGGCGCGCCATTCTCCGCCACCACCTCCACTTCGCGTTCGATCAATTGCGCCGCCAGCTCCCCGGGATTTGCAATCGTCGCCGAGCAGCAGATAAATTGCGGCCGCGAGCCGTAGAACCGCGCAATCCGGTCGAGGCGCCGCAGCACATTCGTCAAATGGCTGCCGAACACTCCGCGATAGGTGTGCAGCTCATCCAGCACGATGTAACGCAAATTTTCGAACACGCGCGTCCATTTCGTGTGGTTCGGCAGAATTCCAGTGTGCAGCATGTCCGGATTAGTCAGGATGATGTGGCCGCGCTCGCGGACGGCCTTGCGAGCATCGCCCGGCGTGTCGCCATCGTAGGTGAACACGCCGAAGCAGTCGTCCAGCCGCTGCGCCAGGTCGTGGAGCTCCGCAAGCTGGTCCTGCGCCAGCGCCTTGGTGGGGAAGAGGTATAGCGCGCGCGTGTCCGTGTTCTCGAGGATGGCGTTCAGCACCGGCAGGTTGTAGCAGAGCGTCTTGCCCGAAGCCGTCGGCGTCACCACCACGAAATCTTTCCCGCCTCGAGCCAGCTCCGCCGCAGACGCCTGGTGCGAAAACAGTTGCTCGATTCCCTTGGCACGGTACGCCGCCGCAAGCTCCGGCCGCACCCACTCCGGCATGGGCCGGAATTGCGCCTCACGCGCCGGGATATGCTTGATGGCCGTCAGGACCTCATCGGCTTTGTAGCGCGCCGCCAGCGCTCCCAGCGCCTCCTGGAACGTCTCTAGCGTCGTGCCTGCCCGCACTGCCAACCGCCCTGCCAGCCCCTGCGAAGCTGTCGCCATAGCTCCTCCTTCGCTTTTTGTTCGCTCAGGCTATCACGCGGGGGAGCCCCGCGCAACATCGGAAATTGCGTAGTTCCTGAAGATGTTCCTGAAGATGTTCTTGGAGATGTTCCTGGAAGTGTCCTACTTGTTCGGCCGGTACAGGATTACGCGCACCTTCTCCAGCGTCACCAGGCCGCCGCCAATCATCTCGTCGAGCTGCGGCAGGATCCCCTCGATCCGCTCGTTCGACTCCACCACCTCAACCACGATCGGCAGGTCCTGCGACAGCCGCAGGATCTTCTCGGTGTGATACACGCTCGACGACCCATAGCCGCCCACGCCCCGCAGTACCGTCACACCGCTGAATTTTTCGCGCCGCAGCAGCTCTACAATCGCCTGGTACAGCGGCTTCCCGTGCCA
>JBGPZR010000439.1:0-2244 GCA_041493845.1 Terriglobia bacterium
AGCGCAGCAGAAGGGCTTCGAGCTGGCCCTTTTCTCTTGGCTTTGTTCGCGCCCAGTGCCAGCCAAGCGCAGCTCATCACCATGTGATTTCAATTCGCATACAAGGAGTGCACTCTTGAAAGTTTCTATTCGCGCCGTGCTTATCCTGATCGGATTCCTGGCCGTCTCCCCGGCCGCTCGCTGCCAGATCGCTGAATCCTACGAGCCGAAAAATGAATTCGGCGTCTGGGCCGGCTACTCCTTCGATTCACCGCACCTGATCGGCGTCACCAGCGAGCGCCAGTTGGGCCTCCTCGCGGTTCACTACGGCAGAACGCTCTGGGAAAATCATTCGGTCTCGCTCCAGTACACCGTTGATATTCTGCCCCTGGAACTAGTCCTTCAGCCCAAGATCACGAATGTGATCTTCACCACGCCGCCACCGCACAACACGTTTGTCCCCGGCCCCCGCGAATTCGTGTACAGCGGCGGCATGAACCCGATCGGTTTGAAAATGAATTTTCTCCGCCGGCACCGCCTCCAACTATTCGTTGCATCCACCGCCGGATTCATTGCATCCGTGAAGCGCGTCCCAATCGACGTGCCAGGCGGCACCCAATTCAACTTCCAATTCGATTTCCAGGCCGGCTTCCAGCGTTACAATTCTTCCCGCACCCGCGCCTGGATGCTCGGCTACAAATTGCAGCACATCTCGAACTCAAACCGCGCCGACCTGAACCCGGGCATGGATGCCAACGTTATCTTCCTGGGCTATTCGATCTTCCGCTAGAACTCATCCGGCTCTGCTGACATCCCGCTTTCTCACGCCGTTTTCGGACGCATCTTCCGCTCGCTTCTGTAGCTCAGGCCTGCACTGAGCAGCGCGAATGTGTCCCGTCCCGACCGCTTCTGTCGGGACTGACCTGAGGCTTTTGCCTCGGCAGTTCTCCGCGCTCTCTGCGCCTCTGCGGTAAATGCCTTCTCGGTTTGCTCTGCCATGACCACGATGTCAACAAAGCGAGTTAGCTTCTTGGCAATAGAAGACACTTCCCGCAGCGCGCAACATAGTGCTTCCCATTCCTTCACACCACGCCGCGCTTCAATTCCTCGAGGGGATAAAAAGTTCCGCGCCAGGTGATCCCGCCGTTCCACAGTGTCACAATCGTCGAACGCGTGATCATCCACGCGAATATCAGCGCTCCGATCGGATACGTCAGCGCATACAGCGGTGAAATCCCGAATTCCAGCGCCACGCCCGCTTCGGTCAGCACGGCCAGTCCTACCGCAACCAGTGCGAACACAAATGCCGCTCCGTGCACGAACGGCAACGCCACGAGCGGGAATACGAACATCCACAACAGCCCGAGAACCTGCATGCAGGTGACCCACAGCCGGAAGCCCGAGGCGGCAAAAAAATTCTTCGTCGTCCCGCGGACGATGTTGCCCACTCCTTCATGCCAGCGCACACTGACCGTGTCGCCCGAATTCGCAACGCCGGACCGAAATCCTCCCTCCTTCACCAGCTTCCCGAGCTTCATGTCGTCCACCACTTCCATCGCCAGCCGCCCGTGCGCGCCGATCGCCTCGTATATGCTGCGCCGGATCAGTTGAAATGCGCCAATGCCCGCATAGAACGGTGATTTCGGATTGTTCACCCACCACGGCCGCATCCCCATCAGGAACGCCATGGCGACAAACGTCAGCGCGACTCTCTCGCCCAGTCCGTGCATTTCCACGCGCCCAAGCAGCGTCATGTGGTCCCAACCCTGCCCGCGAGCAAGCGCGACGGTCCGGCGCAGCAGATCAGGCGAAAAATGCACGTCTGCATCCGTAAGAACCAGCCATTCGCCGCTCGCGTGCTCGTAGGCTTGTTGCAATGCGTGCGGCTTGCCCAGCCATCCGGCGGGAAGGGAACTGATGTGTACAACTTTCAGGCGCGGATCAGATCGCGCGGCGCTCTCGAGAATCTCCCTCGTGCCGTCTTCCGAGCGGTCGTTTACCGCAACCACTTCGTAGCGCGGATAGTCGAGCGCCAGCAGCGTCTTCAGCGCGCCCGGCAGCTTTTCAGCTTCATCGCGCGCCGCGAACATTATCGAGACACTCGGGCAATCCGCATCCTCGAGCGGCAAAACAGCGGAAAGATGCTTCAGCCGGGGGAGGCCAAAAGCCAGGTCAGCGGTATTGAGAATCCAAAAAAGAGCGGCGAGAAATGTGAGAACCACCAGGAATAAATGCAACGTCCAATTTCCTCCACCGCAAAAAGTG
>JBGPZR010000105.1:0-7075 GCA_041493845.1 Terriglobia bacterium
GCCCGATTTCGGCACTCGCCTGTGGTCTGTGCTCTTACGATATATGCCGAAAATTGGCCCCTTCAAGGCGCTGGCGTTCAACAGCCCTACGGCGCAGACGGAGGACATGTATTTCAAGAGCATCAATACGACCGTCGATCAATACCGCATTTTTCTCGAACAAGTTCGTAGCGACTCACTGCAACTTGCCAACTTTGATTTTGACAGTGGGAAAGAAACCAAGGCAGCAGAATACTCATTGACAGACGACACCTATGCGAAGTTGTTAGGTCAGTTAGCGGACCGGAAGTTTGCTCTTACCACGCCTGAGCTTCGTGACGATATTCTGCACTTCTATTCCGATCTCTCTGCTGCGATCGAAACAAAGAAGGATACGGCGCACTGGCAGAGTGTACTGACGTCGCTGGATCAGTTGAAGTTGATGGCCCCCCTTCCGGCTGTCGCGGCCGGCCATGCACAGCGCGCCCCATCCGTGCCCATCGGGAAGGCCGCCCCGCTGACGGAAAGCTCATTGATTCCCGCGGTGCAGACGATCAAATGAAATACCGGGGGAACAATGGTGCTTTCCATGGGCGCTCACCTTATATGATTTGCTCAACTGTGCTCCTCCGGCTGCTTCCTGCGATTGGCGTTTATGTCTTTTTCTTTTTGACCGCTCTTACCCCGGGCCAGATAATTTCGACGTACCCTGTTATCGCGAACGAGACCTCCACAGAGCCGCCGGCCATCGTCATCGGGTTCGTCGGCGGGTTCATCAAGCATGATGATCCTGTCCACAGCGAGGTTCAGCTCGCTGCGCGGCTGCGCAAGGAGTACCCCACAGGCGTGGATGTGGAGACATTCGAGAGTCATCGCGGAGAAAAAGCCCACCAGAAAATCCTGAAACTATTGGATGCAGATCATAATGGAACGCTGACAGTGGAAGAGAAAAATAATGCCCAAATCATTCTTTACGGGCATAGCTGGGGCGGCTCGGAAACCGTCACCTTGGCGCGTGCACTGGAAAAGGACGGCATCCCAGTGCTCCTCACGCTTCAAGTGGATAGCGTCTCTAAGCCCGGCAGCAATGACACAATTATCCCCGCCAATGTGGCCCAGGCCGCCAACTTTTATCAGTCGCATGGACTTCTCCGCGGCCACCACGACATTCTCGCCGCCGATCCAGCACGCACGCGGATCATTGGAAACTTCCGATTTGACTACGAAAAAAGCTCCCTCAAATGCTCCGAGTATCCCTGGTACGACCGTATCTTCGTGAAGCCACACACCCAAATTGAATGTGATCCGATGGTTTGGAATCAAGTGGAATCCCTGATCCGGTCAAATTTACCTCCTCAACCGGCGCAATCCTCCATCGCTAGGGCACCTCTCCACTTTTGAGCGGCGGAAACGAGAAGATCAGATGTGTGCACAAGTGAACAGATAACCTTGCCGAACTTGTCTAGTATGCTGTTGTGTGGGGGAGCAGGAAACCTCTTTCGCAGATCAGTCCACCCGGTTCAGTCTGATCGCCTCAGCTTCAAACCTGCACTAAGGAAAAGAAATAAGGAGTCAAAATGCTGTGGACAATTTTTGTGGTCTTGCTTGTTTTATGGCTCTTGGGAATCGCCACCTCTTACACTCTTGGTGGGTTCATCCACATTTTGCTGGTCCTGGCCGTCGTGACCGTTCTGATAAGGGTCATCCAGGGCCGAAAGATAATTTCCTGACCGGGGAGTCGAAAACATGAAACCAATCTCTCTCGTCGGAATCTTGTTGGTCGTCCTGGGTGCGCTGGCGCTCGCTTATCAAGGAATCAATTACACCCATCGAGAAACGGTCCTTGACATGGGGCCGATTCATGCCACGAAAGACACTCAAGAACAAATTCCTCTTCCTCCGATACTCGGAGGCTTGGCCCTGGCTGGAGGAATCGCTCTCCTTGTCGTCGGCGCGAGGCAAAAAGCTTAACGAAAGTATTCGGTTGGGGATGGGTCGAGAAGTGATTGCGAGACACGAGCTTCCCCCGGCTAATGGCGTGGTTCAAAGCGCCCTCACAAAGGTTTCGGAGAGAGCCAACTTCCGCAGCCGCAATTCTGATCATGGAGGTCAGCGATGATACGTAAATCAATTCTCGTTGTGTGTTTGGGACTGGTTGCAACAGCAGCGGTCTATGGAGCAAACAAAGAACAAAAGCGCCTGGAGAATTCCGGGGTCGTGATGCAAGAAATCATGAACACACCCGAAAACATCCCTCAAGAGGTAATGGAAAAAGCCGAATGCGTCATCGTTTTTCCGTCGGTTCTCAAGGCAGCGTTCGTGGTCGGCGCAAGCTACGGCCGCGGCGCGATGGTTTGCCGAACAGGGAAGGATTTTAGGGGACCGTGGGGCGCGCCAGCAATGTATGCGCTGGAAGGCGGCAGCATTGGTTTCCAAATCGGCGGAGAAGCTACCGATCTCGTTCTTCTGATTATGAACGAGAGAGGCGTAGATTCGATTCTCAACAGCAAAGTGAAGTTGGGCGGAGATGCCTCGATCGCGGCAGGCCCTGTGGGACGTGACGCCGCGGCAAACACAGATGCCTACATGCGGGCGGAAATTCTCAGCTACTCGCGTTCGCGCGGTCTTTTTGCCGGCATTTCACTGGAAGGCTCCACGCTTCGGCCCGATGACGACGCCACTGCGGATGTGTATGGCCGCAAACTCACGGCAAGAGAAATCGTGATTGGTGGAAAAGTCGGGATTCCCGCGTCCGGCCGCCACCTGATTGCCGTATTGCAGAAGCATTCGCCGCGGAATGAATCGAGGAAAGAACCAGCAGGCAAGTAGTCGTTGGAATACTTGTGGCTTGGCATTGTCTGCCGGTTTGGGAGCTCGATAAGAGCTGATTCAGCGGGCTCTCATTCCGGTCCTAATACGAGAGCTTCGACTTACGGAACAGCAGGCAAGCCGTGTCGGTTTATTTCCGGCATTTCAAATCCTTGAAGTCGCCGCGCACTGTGTCGATTCGCTCGCGATATGCAGAAGCATCGGCATACGGGAGGAAATGCGAGTATCGGTCATGTGCGTCGCGGATTCGAGCCTCACAAAATACGCTCTTCGAGAGTCGATCCCCAACTCCTGAACGGTTTTGATTCGATTCTATGGCTGGACCAGTTGCCAGCCTGGGTCGGGGTTGTACGCGGTCATGGCGCTCGCGATCTTATCGCTGTCGGGACCGATGTTCTTCTCATACACGCGGCCTTGCTGGTTCACGATGAACGTCATTACCCCCGAGTTCCCCCACTTTGCCGGATACGCGGCCAGAGCGAACCCCGCAATCATGTTCCCGTTGATGATGTAATTGTACTGTCCACCGGGGGCGCTGGGTCCCTGCTGTGTGAGGATTCTTAGATAGTATCCGTGATACGGATGCCGGGGACGTTGCGCGCTCTTTTCTTCAGGCTGGCCATTCGGGCTCTCGAGCTTGGCGCTCCTGATTTTAGTTCGGGCCTTGGGGCCGTATCCTTCGGCGCGCGCCTCCGCAACAAATTCGCCAAACGGGCTTGGCTTTTCATCATCAGCCGTGGGCCAGTAGAGCCCGTTCCTTTGCCCGGGCGAACTGAAGAGTTTCTGGGCGTATTCGGCCACGCTATCGTTGTCATGATCGCCCTCGGTAAAATACTCCCACTGAGCGACGATGTAGGCGCGGCACGTTGCAATCGCCGATAGCTCGTTATCGCCGATCCGGCGATCCAGGATTTCGGCGAGCCCCGCCTTGGTATCGAAAAGCCACTCGTTTCCTCGCTTCACGATTGGAATCGGCATCGGCCAACTGTCTTTCCCGGCGAGAAGCGTGTATTGGGTGTCACTGTCCTTTCGAAGCTGCGCGGCTTCCTCCAAACCCTTGGCAAAGTCGTTCAAATCGTTTTC
Source organism: Terriglobia bacterium (assembly GCA_041493845.1). Classification (GTDB taxonomy): domain Bacteria; phylum Acidobacteriota; class Terriglobia; order Acidiferrales; family UBA7541; genus Palsa-295. The sequence goes on from JBGPZR010000105.1 coordinate 3,892, forward strand.
GTCTTCCACAGGGTCGCCGGAGAGCAACTGATCCTCGTCGGGCCCGAAAATCTTCGCAAGCGCCGCGCGATCTTTCGCCTTCGCTGCTGCAACGAGCGCTTTCGATGCATCCTCGGGCGTGGAGAACTTTTCCTGATCCGTTGCTGGCGTGCCGGGATTCGCGGCCGCCTGGGACTGAGCGTGAACAGTTGGGCTCCCGCAAAGCACATACGCGAAGAGAAGCATCAGGAGTAGAACCGAAGACTTGGTTCCCAGACTGCGGAGTGTGGTCCGTCGATAGAAATTGTGCATATAACTCTCCCCTTTCACGTTCGGATTCTCATCTTGTTTGCTGCCGCTGATGTTCATATTTGCTGTTGTCATCGCGGCTTCCCCGAAGGACGCCCCGCAGGACGGCTGGGCGCAGCCTTTGAAGGTGGTGCGGGCGCAGCCTTTGAGGGCTGGGTGGGCGCACGCCTATAGGTAGGGCTGGGAGGAGTCGCGCGGCTGGCTTGTCCTCGCTGGCTCGCTTCGTGTGCAGGGAAGTTACCTTCACTTCTCCCGAACGTGTGTGGCGCGGCCCGCTCTGTTTGAGGGCGTGCCGCCGGCGGCTGGGCAGGCCGCTGTTGCGCCGGAGGCGTTGGCCGGGGCGCTTGGCCGCGCCCACGGAAGTCGTCCACACGAGTGTGACTCGGTATGTTGCGATTGATGACCTGATTGTTCACGCGGCTGTCGGGCCGCCGGACACGTCCGGAACGATCGTGGTTGTCGAAGTTCACGTTTCGATGCACGTTGTTGTAGCGGTTGACGTTGTCGTAGTTCACGTGCCGATCGACCACCCCGCGGTTGATGTGCACATCTCTGTGGCGGTCGTTGACATACACGTTTGTAATGTGAACAAACGGCCGGGAACGCCCGATCCAACCGCCGCCTTGCCACCCTGTGTAGTAAATGCGGTGCCTGTGCCAGTCGCAGTCATAGTTCAGCCATGACCCGATTGCAAACCCGATGCCGAAGCCAATCGCTGCTCCCCAGAATGGCTGCGTGTAATAGACGATGGCCGGGTTATACACAGGTACGTAAATGTATTGCGGGTTTGCCGGCCAAATCTGGATGAAGCCCGCCTCTTCTACGACTTCGATCTGCGGTCCCGTGACCAGATTGCCTCGTGCGCGCGCCATTGCCCGCAGGCGCTGCACTGAACTCATGACGTCCGTGGATTGATAGACATAGGCCTGACCGACTGCGGTGGTCCAATCAATCTTGTCCGCCATCATGTAAAGAACGGAAGGATAATGCGCCACGGACATTACGCTGACGTCCCAGGGCTGGCCGTCAATTCCGCTCTGGCCGTACGAGCGCACGTACCGGGCGGCTTCGTCGATCTGATCTGGGAATGTCGCAGCGGGAAGAACCTGGGCGAGCAGTGGATCGGGATAGAGCGCTATCGGAGCAAGCAGGTTATCGAGTTGCTCGGATGAATAGGGCACGTAATTGCCCTGATCCTGATATTGATCTTGAGCCGGAGCGCCCGGCAGAGTGTAGTTCTTCGCGGAGGGCGCACCTTGAACCAGGGGAACATATAAAAGGGACAGCGCGAGTGAGACTGCCAAAACTCTTCGCATAACCTTATCTCTCCTTCACCTGATCTTTGATGAGCTTCTTTTTTATCCGCTGGCATGGAGAAAATCTGTGATGCCGGTCACTCGTCGGTGTGATTGGAGTTTCTGCCGGGGGAAACCCGAAATGCGTTCGACCTCAGCTTCCATGGCCGAAAAATGAGGGATGGCGCGCGCAAACATTTTAACAAATCGAAAGCCACGATTCCGAGCCACGTGCGCACACCAATTCAGAGTCGGCCTTACCGGTTGCGGAGCAAGAAAAAAAGAGGGCTAGCGTCTAGGCCAGCCCCCCTGGATTGCCGCGAACCCGAAATGTGGGCGGAGCTACGCCGTTGATTACTTTTTCTTGGGAGGCGGCGCAGCCTTGGCTTTCATCTCGACCAGGATCCCATCGATCGGCTTGTCGGACAGGTTCTCCGGGTTGTGGATGGTGGCCTCGGTCCAGGCCGGCTGGTTGGCCTTCATCTCGCTGTCTTCGGTTTTCCCGCCCGGCAGCGCGAATCGCACCTTCCCATCGCTCAGCGGGACGAGGACGAGGTTGGGGTGGGAGTGCATGACGGACTTCTCGTGCGGGCCGTAGTGGAAGTGCAGCACGCGGACTTCTGCGTTCTCGAATTCCACCTTGTAGTGTTTCGGATCAACTTTGACCGGATCTTGCGCGGCCACCGGCAGAGCCGCTAGGCCGAGCAGAGCCGCAAACAGAAGTACACGTCGCATGGAGTCTCCTTTGAGTTTGAGAATAAATCACCGCGCCCGGTGGGTGCCGCTAAACCTATGCCAGAGCGCGCGGGGTGTCAAGACGCTCTTGCGGCTCTTGCGGCCACCTGCAAGTACAAGAAAAGTGGCGCGCCCAAAGCGACGATTCTAGAACCTTTCTCCGCGCTCTCGTGGAATGTCTGCCACAGGTCGAGTTCCCTGCTGGATTGAATCAGCTCATCTAGAAAGGAGCCTTGATTGCCACGATTCTCGCCAGGCGGTCATGCCTTGCGGTGTTCCCAATTCAGGTGCTCGCGTGGCTAGGCGGGAGGGTTGGGCCCGGCCAAGAATCCGCCATCGAGAACCAAGGATTGCCCTGTCATGAAGGACGCCCGGTCCGAGCACATCCACAAGACGGCTTCGGCGACTTCCACCGGCGTCCCAAAACGGCCAATGGGATGGAGACCGAGCGCGTACTTCCTCATCTCCGGCTCGCCGAAAAGACGCTCACCCATGGGCGTTTCAATCACCGCAGGACACACAGCGTTTATCCGGATGCCGCTTCGCGCAGTTTCGAGCGCGGCGGACTTCGTCAGCCCCATCACGCCGTGCTTGCTTGCGCAATATGTCGCTGCACCGGCGGAACCCATCAGTCCCCCGATGGAGGCCATGTTGACGATGGCTCCGCCGCCGCCCTGCTTGAGCATCTGCTGAATTTCGTACTTCAGGCACAGCCATACGCCTTTGAGATTGATGGCGATGGTGCGGTCCCAGTCTTCTTCGGCCTGTTCGGCGATGGGGATCCAGTTCCCCTCGATCCCGGCATTATTGAACGCGATATCCAGGCGGCCAAATTTCTCCACCGTTTTCCGGACCAGCGCCTGAAC
>JBGPZR010000013.1:0-14106 GCA_041493845.1 Terriglobia bacterium
TCGCGGAGTTGGGATGGATGACCATGGCGATCGTGGACACCATGATGGTGGGACGCCAGGCACACAGCGCCGAAGCGATCGGGGCTGTCAGCCTGGGCAGCGTGATTTATATGGCCGTCGCGATTTTCGGCACCGGGCTGATGCTGGGGCTGGACACGCTGGTCTCCCATTCCTATGGGGCGGGAGATGTGGAGGATTGCCACCGCTCGCTCGTCAACGGCGTTTACTTGAGCCTGGGACTGGCGCCCGTGCTGATGGGGCTGATCCGGCTGGTCGAGCCGATTCTGCGCTCCGCGAATATTGATCCTGCGGTGCTCAGCCAGGCGATCCCGTATTTGCGCGCGCTCAATTGGGGCACGCTGCCGCTGCTGCTCTATTTTGTTTTCCGCCGCTATCTGCAGGGGATGAACCTTGCGAGGCCGGTGATGTTTGCATTGATCTCCGCGAACATCGTGAACCTAATCGGCAATTGGGCGCTCATTTATGGCCATCTCGGGCTGCGCGGCATCGGAACGGTTGGGTCTGGCTGGTCCACCTGCATCGCGCGGACCTATATGATGGCTGTGCTTCTGATTTACTCCGTCTATTATGACCATCGCTACAAAACCGGCCTACGCCAAACACGGCGCCTGCCGAATTTCTTCCGCCTGTGGCGGCTGGTGCAGCTTGGTTTTCCTGCCGCGATGCAATTCGGGATGGAGGTCGGAGTTTTCGCCGTGGCCACCACATTGATCGGCAAGCTGGGCGCCGTCGCGCTGGCGAGCCATCAGGTAGCCCTCAACACCGTGAGTTTCACTTACATGGTGCCGCTGGGCATCGCCTCGGCGGCGGCCGTGCGCGTGGGGCAAGCGCTCGGGCGGGGCGATGCGCATGCAGCCGGCCGCGCGGGATGGACGGCGATGGCTCTGGGCACGGGCTTCATGACCTGTATGGGACTGGTGTTTCTGATCGTGCCGCAATATATCGTCAGGATTTACACGCCCGACCCGGTGGTGATCCGCGCGGCCGGGTCACTGCTGTTTGTTGCGGCCTTCTTTCAGCTCTTCGACGGAATGCAAACGGTGGCGACTGGCGCTCTGCGCGGCGCAGGCGACACACGCACGGCGATGATTTGCCATATTTTTTTCTACTGGGTGGTCGGTTTGCCGCTCGGAAGCTACCTCTGCTTCCATCTCGGATGGGGCGCCCCCGGATTGTGGACCGGCTTGTGCTTGGCGCTGATCCTGATTGGCACCGCGCTGCTTTATTTCTGGCGCCGCAAGGAGCGCTCGTTCTCGACCACGGAATTCATGACGGGAAAAGCCCGCCTCGTTGTCGAATAGGCTGTGCGCCGGCACGGTTATCCCCATTGAACTCTGAAGGACATTCGCGGGCCGATTCGAGGCGGCTGCGTTACAATCGCTCCCAATCGCTTCCGCGCGCTAAGGAAGACTTATCTGGCAGGGGCATTGGACGAGTAAATCGACATGCACAATCCCTTCATGGCTCGCGCGATTCAATCTTCACTCGAGAATATCCGTTCCGGGCTTGGCGGCCCCTTCGCCGCTGTCGTCGTGAAGGATGGAAAAATCATCGCTGAGGGGACGAACCGCGTGACCTCAACGAATGACCCGACTGCGCACGCCGAAGTGGTGGCGGTCCGCGCAGCCTGCAAAAAACTGGGCCATTTCGAACTGACCGGCTGCGAAATCTACACCACCTGTGAGCCGTGTCCCATGTGCGTCGGAGCGATTTATTGGGCGCGTCCCGCACGCGTCTATTATGGCTGCACTGCTGCAGACGCATCGGAAGCCGGCTTCGATGATTCATTCATCTACCAGGAAATCGGACGGCCGAACGCGCAGCGGAAAATTCCCATGATCCCGATGATGCGGGAAGAAGCGCTCGAGGCATTTCGAGCATGGGAAAAAAAACAGGACAAGATCAAATACTGAGGCCGCCAGTGGAGACTCGCATCATTGGGAAGTCCGTGCCGCGGAAAGAAGGGCGCGAGAAAGTCACCGGCCGCGCCCGCTACGTGGACGATATCGCACTGCCCGGTATGCTTTACGGCGTCACGGTGCGTAGCTCTGCAGCGCGCGGACGCATTCTCGGAATCCATTTCGAAGGCGATATCCCGTGGAGCGAATTTACAATTGTCACTGCGAAGGATATCCCCGGAAAGAATTGCGTCGCACTCCTGATTGAAGATCAGCCCTGCCTCGCCGCTGAATTCGTCAACCACCCCGAAGAACCGGTGGTGCTGCTCGCGCACCGCGACAAATATTTACTCCAGGAAGCACGCCGGGCGGTGCGCATCGAGATCGAGCCTCTTCCTGCCATCTTCTCGATTGAGGACTCGCTCGCGCGCACACAGACGATTTGGGGAAAGGACAATATTTTCAAATCGTTCCGCGTCGAGAAGGGCGACGTGGACAGCGCCTGGGCTGGTGCCGATTTCATCGTCGAGGGTACCTACGAAACCGGCTCGCAGGAGCAACTCTACATCGAGCCGCAGGGAATGATTGCACGCCCGGGCCCGGAGGAAGGAGTCACGGTCTGGGGCTCACTGCAATGCCCGTATTACGTTCACAAGGCGCTGGTGCTGCTCTTCGGGTTGCCGAAGGATCGCATTCGCGTGGTGCAGACGGAGACCGGCGGCGGATTTGGGGGCAAGGAAGAATATCCCTCGATGATTGCGGCCCACGCCGCGCTGCTGTCGTGGAAAGCGCGGCAGCCGGTGAAGATCATCTACGACCGCGCCGAAGACATGGTGGCCACCACAAAGCGCCATCCATCGCGCACGCGGCATCGCACGGCCGTGACGCGCGACGGCAAATTGCTCGCGATGGAGATTGATTTCACGATTGACGGCGGCGCGTACGAGACACTCTCGCCCGTGGTGCTCTCGCGCGGCACCATTCATGCGGCGGGGCCTTACAACTGTCCGAACGTGCGAATTCTCAGCCGCGCTGTGGCCACCAACGCGCCCCCGCATGGCGCCTTTCGCGGCTTTGGCGCGCCGCAGAGTGTTTTCGCGCTCGAGCGGCATCTGGATCGCGTGGCCAACACGATCGGCCTACCACCGGACGAACTGCGACGCCGAAATTTCATTCACGAAGGACAAACGCTGGCCGTCGGCCAGGTGATCCACGAAAAGGTGAACATGGGCCATCTGATGGACCGCGCATTCGAGTTAAGCGGCTATCACGCGAAGCGTAAGCGATTTGACGCGGAAAATCGCGAGAACACGATCCGGCGAGGGATTGGTTTCGCCACGTTTCTGCACGGTGCTGGGTTCACAGGGTCTGGCGAAGAATATCTCGCGTCGGAAGTCGCGGCTGACGCAACCAGCGACGGCCGCGTGCGCGTGATGGCGGCAAGCACGGAAATGGGCCAGGGCACGAACACAATATTCTCGCAGATTGCCGCGGAGACTCTCGGGCTCGGTGTAGAGCAGATTGAAATCGCGCAGCCCGACACGGCTAGCGTGCCGAACAGCGGCCCCACGGTCGCTTCACGCACCTCGATGATCGTCGGAAAACTGGTGGAATCCGCCGCGCGTGGAATTCAGCAGAAGCTGTTTCAGAGCGGCCTTCTGAAGCCGGGCTACGCCGCCAAGGATTTTGCCGGAGCTTGCCGCCAGTACATCGAGGGCAATGGGCCGCTGCGTTCCCTCGCCAAGTACCAACACCCGCGCGAGCTTCACTGGGACGACAACCGCTATCAGGGTGACGCGTACGGCGCGTATGCCTGGGGTGCCTATGTCGCCGAAGTTTCCGTGGACATGCGCACGGCCGAGGCTCGCGTCCAGGATTTTGTTGCCGTGCAGGAGGTGGGCAAGGTGATCAATCCTGTGCTCGCGGCGGGGCAAATTGAAGGCGGCGTGGCGCAGGGGATTGGATTCGCGCTCTACGAAAATGTGGTTTGGCAGGAGGGGCGGATGGTGAATGGGCAGATGACGAACTACGTCATGCCCACATCAATGGACGTTCCACCGATCCGCGTTTATTTCGAGGAAATTCCGTACGCGCGCGGGCCCGGCGGAGCAAAAGGAATCGGCGAGCTGCCCCTGGATGGAACAGCGCCTGCAATTGCAAACGCCATCGCGCATGCGACCGGCGCAGACATCACGCGGATCCCCGTCACGCCGGAAGCGCTGATGGAAATGCTGGAGGGCGTGCATGCCTGATGCTCCGAGCAAGATTCGCGTGCGATGCCACGTGAACGGGCAGCAGACAGAGTTCGAAGCGTATCCCATGGCGCGACTGCTCGACGTGCTGCGGGAGCAACTGGGGTTGACCGGGACGAAAGAGGGCTGTGGCGAGGGAGAGTGCGGCGCTTGCTCCGTTGAAATAGACGGTGTGCTGGTGAACAGTTGCCTTGTTCCCGTGCTGCAGGCGGAGGGCGCGTCGATTCGCACCATCGAAGGAGTTGCAGATGGCGACCGTTTGCATGCTGTGCAGCAGGCATTTATCACGCATGGCGGCGCGCAGTGTGGCATCTGCACTCCGGGGATGATTCTCGCGGCCCTGAATCTCCTTGCGCGCCACCCGCGCCCCACCGAGCCGCAGATCCGCGAAGGACTTGCAGGAAACCTGTGCCGCTGCACCGGTTACATGAAAATTTTCGAGTCAGTAGTGGAGGCTTGCCGCAAAACGGAGCAGGGCGCGTGAGGTCTTACCTTCCGTCCTACCACTTCGAAGCGCCACGCGATTTGGAATCCGCGCTCGAACGGATGAAGCGTGAGCCCGGTGCGTGGAAACCGTTTGCAGGTGGGACAGACCTGATGGTCCTGCTCGAAGCCGGCAAGCTGCCGCACCGGCAATTCCTGAGCATTTGGAAATTGCCGGAACTGCGCGGAATCGAAGTAGGACCGGACCAGGTGATGATCGGCGCGCTCACCACTTATACAGAGGTGCAGCGCCATGAAACTCTCGCGCGCGAATTCCCGCTGCTTTGCCGCACCGCTGCTGAAACCGGCGGCATCGCGACGCAAAATCGCGGCACGCTGGGCGGAAATATCGCGAACGCCTCACCAGCAGCGGATTCGCCGCCCGCGCTGATTGTGTACGACGCGGAACTCGAACTCATCTCCGCCGGCGGCACGCGCTGGCTGGCGTATCGGGACTTTCACACCGGTTACAAACAGATGAGACTCCGCCCCGACGAACTGATCAGGCGGATTCGTTTGCCGCGCGGCATGGCCGCTTGGAAACAGCATTACCGAAAAGTGGGAACGCGGCGGGCGCAAGCAATCTCCAAGGTATGTTTCGCCGGGGCGGCACGAGTCGAGAACGGGCGAATCGCCGACGTGCGCCTCGCGCTGGGAAGCGTGGCGCCAACGGTGGTGCGGGCCGCGCAGACCGAGAAATTGCTGCGCGGCGAACTGCCGTCGCGAGCGGTGCTGCAAGCGGCGCAAGCAGCTCTCGCGCGCGAGATCGCGCCGATAGACGACATGCGCTCGACAGCGCGATATCGCCTGCGCGTCGCGCAAAATCTTCTCGCAGAGTTCCTCGAGATTCTGTCATCTTGAGCAGCAATGCCACTCACTGACAGCCCGCCGGCAAGTCCCGCGACCCCACCGGACCTGGTGGTGCGCGGCAAGCGGGTGGTGTTGCCGGAGGGCGAGCGCGCGGCGGCGATTCAGATTCGTGGCGGCGCAATCGCAGCGATCTCTGCCTTCGATGACATCCCAGGTCGATCTCCGTTGCATGAGGCGGGCGATTCAATTGTGATGCCCGGCCTCGTGGACACGCATGTCCATATCAACGAGCCGGGCCGCACCGAATGGGAAGGCTTCTCGACGGCAACGCGCGCGGCAGCCGCCGGCGGCGTCACGACGCTGATCGAAATGCCGCTGAATAGCATTCCCGCGACGACGACTGCCGCCGCATATCGCGAGAAAGTTGCAGCAGCGATGGGAAAGCTCTGGGTAGATGTAGGTTTTTGGGGCGGCGTCGTGCCTGGGAACACTGCCGAACTCCGTCCGCTGTGGGAAGCCGGGGTGTTCGGATTCAAGTGTTTTCTCGTGCCGAGTGGCGTCGAGGAATTCGCGCACGTATCGGAAGCCGATCTTCGCGCGGCGGCGCCCGAACTGGCCGCGCTCGGCGCGCCATTGCTCGCGCATGCCGAGATGCCGGGCCCGATTGCGGCGGCGGTGAAAGACCTGTCGAAAGCGGACCTGAAACCCTACGCCACGTGGCTGGCATCTCGGCCACGTGAGGCAGAAAATGAAGCGATCGCGCTACTATTGCGCCTGAGCCGCGAATTTCGCGTTCGCACGCACATCGTGCATCTCTCCTCGTCGGACGCGATTCAGCACTTGCGGCAGGCGAAGTTAGACGGACTCGCCGTCACCGTGGAGACCTGCCCGCACTACCTGACGTTCGCCGCGGAAGAAATCCGCGAAGGCGCAACCGAATCCAAATGCGCGCCTCCGATTCGTGAACGCGAAAATCTTGAAAAGCTATGGGCCGCACTCGCCGATGGAACGATCGATCTGATCGCGACCGACCATTCGCCTTGCCCACCGGCGATGAAACTCCCGGGCGAAGGCGATTTCATCCGCGCCTGGGGTGGGATTGCCTCGCTGCAGCTCAGTTTGGCCGCGGTGTGGACGGAGGCAGCCCCGCGCGGCTATGCTGTGCCCCATCTGGCCGCCTGGCTCTGCCGGGGACCGGCGCGTCTGGCAGGACTCGAGAAACGGAAGGGAACTATCGCCGTGGGTTGCGACGCCGATCTGGCGATTTGGAATCCGAACGCGAAATTTGTGGTCGAGCCTTCGCAGCTACACCATCGCCACAAGATCACGCCGTATGCCGGGCGGGCGCTGGCAGGCGTGGTGGAGACAACAATTCTCCGGGGACGAAAAATCTATGACCGTGGGGAATTCTGCCCCAGCCCCATCGGGCGCGTTCTGCATCGAGGGAGCGCGTGAAGGATTTTACAAGACTTGTGGATCTCGCCTCGGCGCGGCTCGGCGGCAAAGTGCTCGAGGCCAACGACGAATTCTTTGCGCCCAAGGAAAATCTACTCAAGCCCTCAAAGCCCGTTTTCATTGAAGGGAAGTACACCCCGCGCGGAAAATGGATGGACGGGTGGGAAACTCGCCGCCGCCGGACGCCCGGGCACGATTGGTGCATCATCCGGCTGGGCCTCGCCGGAATTATTCGGGGCGTGGTGGTGGACACGAGTCACTTCAAAGGGAATTGTCCATCGCACTTTTCGCTAGATGCTTGTCATTTGGGTCTGTCCGCGCGCTACAAAAACGAAAAGCAGCGACTGCAGGCCCCCGCAACACGTTGGGTTGAGCTTGTGCCGCAGACAGCGCTGCAAGGTGACACGATGAATCAATTTCTCGTGGTCCATCCAAGCCCATTCACGCATCTGCGCTTGAAGATTTATCCCGATGGCGGCGTGGCGCGGCTGCGTATCCACGGCGAAGTTGTTCCTGAAAGTACGCGCCTATCGCGCGGAGAATTTGATCTGGCTGCGGTCGAGAATGGCGGCAGCGTGGTGGCATCGAGCGATGAATTTTTCAGCGCGCCACTGAATCTTCTGATGCCCGGACGCGGGAGGGACATGGGCGACGGCTGGGAGACCCGGCGCCGGCGCGGCCCAGGGCACGACTGGGTAATCCTGAAGCTTGGAATTCCCGGTGTAATCCAGCATATCGAAGTGAACACGGCGCACTTCAAAGGAAATTATCCTGATCGCTGCTCGATCGAATCGTGTTATGTGGAGGAATCCGCGAAGGGGGATTTGGCGGGGGCCTCCGCTGCTTGGAAGGTGATGCTGCCGGAGACAAAGCTCAAAGCCAATCGTCGGCACATTTTCCGCCGGCAACTCGAGAGTACGGCCCCGGCCACGCATGTGCGCTTCAACATTTATCCCGATGGTGGCGTGAGCCGCTTGCGTATTTTCGGGCGCGCGGAACGCCCGGGCGACCGCCTGAAGGGAATCGAACGATTCAATCAGCTTTCTGTTGCACATGTGCGCAAGGCGCTGTTCGATTGCTGCGGCTCGAAGAAGTGGGTGGAGCTAATGATTGCGCAACGCCCTTTCTCGAGCGCCGCGGATTTGCTCGAGTCGTCTCACAAGACGTGGGCTGCGCTCGGACCTCGGGAGTGGCACGCGGCCTTTCGGCATCACCCTGCGATCGGTGGGACGCGCGCGGCGGCAAAACAATCCGAGACTGCGCAGCGGTGGTCCCCCGGCGAGCAATCTGCAGCGCAGAAGGCTCCGCCGGAAACGCTCGCGCTGCTGGCGGCTGCCAATCGGGCGTACCGCGCGAAATTCGGCCGCGTCTTCCTGATTTGCGCCAGCGGGAAATCAAGCGAAGAGATACTGAAAAACCTGCAAGAAAGATTATCGAACGATTCGGAAGTAGAATTGCGCAACGCCGCCGAAGAGCAGCGCAAGATCACGCGGCTGCGACTGGAGAAATTTCTCGAATCATGAGCGAGATAACCACGCACGTTCTGGATATTTCGATCGGACGCCCGGCGGCAGGCGTGCCGGTGATCCTGGAGATCGAAAAAACGGGCGGCGGATGGAAGGAGCTCAGCCGGGGCGCGACGGACGGCGACGGGCGGTTGCGGCATCTTCTCGCTCCGGGCTCACTGGTCGACGGGATCTATCGCCTGACGTTTGAAACGCAGCAATATTTTCAATCACGCAAAATCGAGGGGCTGTATCCGCAGGTGAGCATCGTTTTTCAGGTACGGGACGCGAAACAGAATTATCACATCCCGCTGCTGCTGAGCCCCTACGGGTATTCCACGTATCGCGGGAGCTGACGCATGGCCATCAAGCTCGGCGAAAACAATTATGGAAAATCGCGCGTCCGCCTGTTGCGCGTGGTAAGGCAGGAAGGCCGCGACGACATCAAGGAACTAACACTCGGGATCCGGTTCGAAGGCGATTTCGAGGCGGCACACATGAAGGGAGACAACCGCAAGATCTTGCCGACCGACACGATGAAGAACACGGTGTATGCGCTGGCGCGGCAATATCCCGTCGAGGCAGTCGAGGATTTCTGCCAGCACCTGATCGAGCATTTCCTCACTTACAACCCGCAAGTTTCGCGCGTCGGGATTGAGGCCGCGGAAAATCTCTGGTCGCGGCTGCCGCACGGTGGCAAGCCGAGTGCGTTCACGTTCACGCGCTCGGGGACGGAGAAGCGCACTGCAGCGCTGAGCGGCACCCGCGAAGGTACTGCGATCCGCGCCGGCATCGAAGACTTGACTGTGCTGAAGACGACAAAATCCGCTTTCGCTGGATTTCTGCGCGACCCGTACACTACGCTAAAAGAGGAGCGCAACCGCATCCTCTCGACCACCATCCACAGCCAGTGGCTCTATGAAGGAAGCGAAACTGAGTTCAGCCCCATTTGGCATGGCGTCAGGCAAATGCTGCTCGAGACATTCGCCGAGCACGATAGCCATTCTCTCCAGCACACTCTCTATGCGATGGGCGAAGCGGTGCTCAACAGCTTCGATCGCATCCGCGAGATTCATCTCCGGCTGCCGAATAAACACTTCAACCTTGTGGACCTCTCACCATTCGGAATGGACAATCCCGCGGAGGTTTTTATGCCCACCGACGAACCGCACGGCCTGATCGAAGCCACTCTGCGGAAGGAATGATCAAGAGGGCGATTTGGCTCTGCGGCCGTCCAGGATCTTCACGAACGACGCGGAACGGAGCTCGGCGAGCGTCAGACCGCTGAGCGACTGCGCTTCGTCCACCGTGATCGCGCCACAATTGATGGCCCGCAGAAAATAATTCAAAAGCCCCTGTCCCGTCGCGGCATCGTCGAAGACTTCGCTGACCAGTGTGGCCTGCGCCGCTTTGTCGATGAAGTTGCGCAAGCGCTCGGACGCGGCGTCCAGACCTTCGAGGAAGAAGTAGTACACGGCGGCGTAGCGAGTGGGGAGCTGCGCGGGGTGCAGATCCCACCCCTCGTAGAATCCGTTCGCGAGGGAATGGAGGATGTGGCCGAAGTGAAGCTTCCAGGCAGAATGGACGGCGGCGCGATTTTCCGCCACTTGCCGGGCCGTCAGCGCGGAGCCGCCCTGCGCCGCACGATGCGGCGGCACTGGCAGAATATTCGTCGCGCCATCGGAAAGCCAAATGCCCGTGCCGGCCAGCGCCACTTGCATTACTTCGCGGGCGAAATCGCAGGCAGGGTGTGTGTGCGTTTGATACGCAGCAGTGATGTTGCGCCCGGCAGTGTAATCGTAGGTGCCAAAGTGCGCGGCGGCACAGCGGCCGCGCGCGGCAGCCACCAGCGACAGCAAATTTACTTCGCCCCGCTCATTGAAGATGGATTGTGGCGTCTCAATCATCAACTCGCAGCGCAGCGCGGCCGGTTCGAGGTCGAGCATCGGTTCCAGGCGCGAGCAGATATCCGCGAATGCAGCGACCTCATCCGGCAGAGTGACTTTGGGGAGCGTGATGAAAAAGCCTTTGGGCAACTCACCGCGAGTCTTCTCAGCCAGTTCGGTGAGGAAGATGTCCAATGTGCGAATGCTGCGCGCGCGCAATTCTTCCGTGAACGGTTTGATGCGAATGCCAATAAACGGCGGCAACTGGCCTGCATTCGCACCCGCGGCCACTTCTGCCGCGGCGGCTGCGGCGTGGCCATCTTCTTCCTCATCCGGGCGATTGCCATAGCCATCTTCAAAGTCAATGCGAAAGTCCTCCACAGGCTCGCGCCGCAGTTTTTCCCGGACGCGGCGGTAGAGGGTATGCGCAAACCACACGGGCCGATTTTCCCTCTTGGCTCCTTCTGGGTCTGCTTCTATGGACTTGGAAATGGCGGCGGCTGCGTCGAGGGAATCCGGGAGACGCTCCGCTCCTGGTAACGCGATGGCCCGCGCGAAGGTGACGAAATCGGGCGCGTAGTCGTCGAGCGAACGCAGGGCGAGTTCGCCGAGGCGCCGCGCCGTGTCCGCGCGGAATAAATGCGCGCCCCCGTATACCACATGGACCGGCTGGCGTGCGCCGGAGGAGCCGGAGTAGCGTTTCTGAAATGCTGCGTGCGCCGGCTCGAGCCGCGTTGTAATCTCCCGCAGCGACTCGGGAGCAAGAGTTCTTTTCATCGGTTGCCTCGCACCATTCAACGAATCGGGGTTGTTCGAAAATACGGGACAGGATACATTTGTTTTGTTAGGGAACGAAGTCCATTGGACACGCCTGGCTGCCTTGTGGAGCCGGGAGGAGACTGCCCGCGCCTTCGCGGCTTTTGACTTGCTGAAAATTTAGGGGTGGTTGAGCCGATTGCATGATCGGAAAAATTCTTATTGTGGACGATGAATCTGCCGCGCGAACAGCGCTGGAAGCGTTGCTGCGACGCGAGGGCTTCGATGTGCGCGACGCGAGCGACGGACCATCGGCGCTTGCGGAATGCGCCACGTTTCGTCCCGACCTGATCCTTCTCGACATTCTCATGCCGGGAATCAACGGATTCGAGGTGTGTCGGCGTATCAAGGCCACACCGGAGACCAGGCTCACGCCTGTGGTGCTGATCACCGGTCTTTCGGCGACGGAGGATCGTATTGAGGGAATCAATGCTGGCGCCGATGATTTTCTGAGCAAGCCGATCGACATCAACGAGCTCCTCGCTCGCACCCGTTCGCTTCTCCGGCTGAAGCAAATCACGGACGAGCTCGAAAACGCCGAGGCAGTGGTGTTCACGCTGGCACAGAGCATCGAGGCGCGCGACCCGTACACCCATGGGCATTGCGAGCGGCTTGCTGATATGTCGGCGCGCCTGGGAGCGCGGCTCGAAATTCCGGAGGAGGGCATCAAGGCGCTCCGCTGGGCCGGGATCGTGCACGACATTGGAAAGGTGGCGGTGCCCGATTCCATCTTGCTCAAGCCCGGGCCACTCACGTCGGAAGAATGGGGCGTGATGCGCAAGCATTCGGTTGTGGGTGAGCGCATCTGCGCGCCGCTTAAGTCATTCCGGCCCGTGCTTCCGATTATTCGGCATCATCATGAGAAGCGCGATGGCTCGGGGTATCCGGACGGTTGGTCTGGCGAAGAAATTCCACTGACCGCTCGCATCCTGCAACTCGCGGATGTTTACGATGCTCTCACCACAGACCGCCCCTACCGCACCGCTGTGCCGTCCGAGGAGGCCCTGCAAATCATGGACGACGAAGCGAAGCTCGGATGGTGGGATCAGGAGCTGTTCAGCAAATTTCGGGATATGATCCGCGACGGCCGCGCCGCCTCCAATCCCGCAAACGCTCGCGGGGCTGGGAGGTAGTCGCGCTGCTACAATCCTCACTCTTTCTCTAAGCGTTCTTCACCCGCGTAAATTACAAAGCGGCGCCCGCGCAGGAACCCAATTAATGTCAGTCGCAACTCACGCGCAAGCTGCACGGCCAGGCTCGACGGTGCCGAGACGGATGCGACCACAGGTACTCCCGCGACGATCGCCTTCTGAATGATTTCAAACCCGCCGCGCCCGCTGACGAGCAGTACCGACTCCGCGAGCGGCAGGCGGCCCTCGCGCAGCGCCCAGCCGATCAGTTTGTCCACGGCATTGTGGCGGCCGATATCCTCGCGCAGGGCCAGGAGCGTGCCGTGGGCGTCGAATAGCGCCGCGGCATGCAGTCCGCCTGTGCGCTCAAACACGTCCTGCGACGACCGAAGCGCATCGGGCAACCGGAGAAGCAGCTCCGGTGCGACCCGAAAATCGGGATTCGGAGGTTGCAGCAAGCGCGAGCGCACCGAATCGATGGAAGCCTTCCCGCAGATCCCGCAGCTCGAAGCCGCGAAGAAGTGCCGGCGCATCTTCTCGAAATCGGGCATCGCATCAGGCGTGAGTTCCACCTGGACGACGTTACCCCTGTTTGGCGCGCCATCTGGGGTTGCGCTCTCGAGCTTCAGGATTTGCTTGCGCCGCTGCACCAGCCCTTCGGTGAAAAGAAACCCTGCCGCAAGTTCCAGGTCGTGTCCCGGCGTGCGCATTGTGACGCTCAGCGGGTGTTCGCCGATGCGGATCTCGAGCGGCTCTTCTCCGGCTAAATAATCATCCTTGCGACGCAGCTTTCCGTCGTTCCATTCGGAGACCTGGGTGAGATCAACGCTGCGAACTTTTTGTGGCACGTGGGCGGCTCCTGAGACACTGGATAACGCCTGACAAACGGACTGTCAAGGGTACAGCCGAAACTGGCCGCGAGTGGAAAATTCACCTCTGCCGGTGTACCATACCGCTTCCCTCCCTGTTTCCTGACAGGTTGGTATTCCATGGCACATTCAATTCCGATTTCTCGTGGTAATTCGGCTAGACGTATTGGCCTGGAAGTCTGGATGGAACGCGTCCTCCTGAAGGCGGAGGAGGCCCGGCGCGGTGTGAATGCCGATGCCGTGCACGACCTGCGCGTGGCGCTCCGCCGCTGCCGGACGATGGCGGAAGCGCTCAGCGAAGTGAACCCCGGGCCGGGATGGCGCAAGCTGAAAAAGTCGAGCCGGGGCCTGTTTCATACGCTCGGTGTCCTCCGGGATACCCAGGTCGAGAAAGAATGGGTGAGAAAGCTCGGAGCCCCGGACGATCCGATCCGCAGATATATGTTGAGGGCCCTCAGCCTGGAGGAGCGAAAACACCGCGAAGCCGCCGAGCAGGCGCTGGGCAGATTTGACCGGAAGGAATGGCGGAGATGGTCAAAGAAGCTGTTCCACAAGGCGCAATTTTTTCCGCTCGAAAGCGTGGTTTTCCAGCGGCTGGCACTCGCCAGCTTGAATGAATCGGTCGAGCTATACCAGCGCGCGCGGAAAGGCCGCAGCCGTGTCGCCTGGCATCGTCTCAGAATCGGCCTCAAGCGTTTCCGCTACATCGTCGAGAATTTTCTGCCGCAGCGGTATGAGGCCTGGGGCGAGGACCTGAGGCAAATGCAAGACTTGCTGGGCGATGTGCACGACCTGGATGTGCTGCGCATTGAAATCCGTCGCCGGTGTGCCGGGCGGGACCCTGCGGCACCGGCGGCATGGCTCGAGAAGATTGAATCCGAGCGAAAAGCTCGGCTGGATGAGCTCCGTTCAAAAACCAACGATAAGGAGTTCCTTTGGCTTGCCTGGCGCGGAGGCCTTCAGGGAGGAAATACAATCCAA
>JBGPZR010000418.1:0-2424 GCA_041493845.1 Terriglobia bacterium
CCTCGAGCGGCTCGCGAAAGAGGGCCGCCTGCGCCACCCCATCGCTGATTACGAGCGCCGCCTGTCCGACGAAATTGCGATGATCCAGAAAATGCGCTTCGCCGGATATTTCCTGATTGTCTGGGATTTCATTCACTATGCCCGCGCGCAAGGGGTTCCGGTTGGCCCGGGCCGCGGATCAGCGGCCGGCAGCCTGGTCAGCTACGCGCTCCACATCACTGACGTGGATCCCCTCCAATATGATTTGCTTTTCGAGCGCTTTCTGAATCCCGAGCGCATCTCCATGCCCGACATTGACATTGATTTTTGCATGCGCCGCCGCGGCGAGGTGATCGATTACGTCCGGCAAAAGTACGGCGAAAAGAGTGTGGCGCAGATCATCACCTTCGGCACCATGGCCGCAAAGGCAGTATTAAAGGACGCAGGCCGCGCGCTCGACATGCCTTACGGCGAGGTGGACAAGATTGCCAAACTGGTTCCTGCGACGCTCAATATCGAGCTCGAGGATGCTCTCAAGCAATCGCCCCAGCTCGACGCCCTGCGCAAGTCCGACGAGCGAGTGAAGGAACTGATTGAAGTCGCTCTGCGCCTCGAGGGCCTCGCGCGCCACGCATCCACGCACGCGGCCGGTGTGGTCATCTCACCGCGCCCTCTCACCGAAATCGTTCCGCTCTACAAGTCGAACAAGGATGAAATCACCACGCAGTACGATATGAACGCACTCGAGCGCATCGGCCTGCTGAAGATGGATTTCCTCGGGCTGACTACACTCACCGTGCTCGATGATGCGGTGCGCTTGATCAAGCAGAATCGAAATATAGACATCGATCTCACCACGCTCGCGCTCGACGATTCCCCCACCTACTCGCTCTTCGCCCGCGCCGACACCACCGGCATCTTCCAGTTTGAATCTCATGGCATGCGCGACATCCTGCGCCGCTATCAGCCCACGCGCCTCGAAGATCTGACAGCGCTCAACGCGCTGTACCGGCCCGGCCCGATTCAGGGCGGGATGATCGACGATTTTATCGCGCGCAAGCACGGCAAGAAGAAAGTCGCCTACGATCTGCCCGAGCTTGAAGAAATTCTTTCCGAGACCTGGGGCGTCATCCTCTATCAAGAGCAAGTAATGCAGATCGCCAACCGCCTCGCGGGTTTCTCACTCGGCGATGCCGATTTGCTTCGCCGCGCCATGGGCAAGAAGAAGCACGAAGAGATGGCCGCGCAGCGGGAGAAGTTCCTCGCGGGGTGCCTCGCGCGCAAAATCCCGGTGAAAAAAGCCGAGCGCATCTTCGACCTGATGGCCGAATTCGCCGGCTACGGCTTCAATAAATCTCACTCGTGTGCCTACGCGCTGCTGGCTTACCAGACGGCTTATTTGAAGACGCATTTTCCTGTCGAGTTCATGGCTGCCATGCTCAGCTCGGAAACGGGCAACACGGAAAAGGTCGTCAAGTACATCAACGAAGCTCGCGGCATGGGCATCACCGTTCTCCCGCCCGACGTGAATTCGAGCGACGTGGATTTCACGCCGACCGGCGACCAGATCCGCTTCGGCCTTCGCGCTATCAAGAACGTCGGCGAGAACACGGTGAAGGGAATCCTCCAGGCACGCGAATCGCTTGGCCGCTTCACCACGCTATTTGAATTCTGCGAATCCGTGGATGCGCGATTGGTGAACAAGCGCGTCCTCGAAAGCCTGGTGCGCTCCGGCGCCATGGACGGCCTGGGCGCGCATCGCGCTCAGATGATCGCCGTAATCGACCGCGCCATGGAACGAGCCCAGAAATTACAGCGCGCCCGCGAAAGCGGCCAGCATGGCCTGTTCGGCGGAGGCTCCTTGTCCACGGCACCCCCACAGCCCGAAGTTCTCCCCGATGTGGAAGAGTGGGCAGAGCACGAGCTGCTTGCGGCTGAGTATTCCACTCTGGGCTTCTACATTTCCGGCCACCCGCTCGACAAATATGCCGGCCGCCTGAAGGATCTCACCGCCGTCGAGCTCTCGACGATTGAGGGCCGCCGCAATGGCGAAGACATTGTCGTCGCCGGAATTATCGTCCAATCGCGACCCATGCGCTCTCGTCGTGGCGCACGCTGGGCAATTCTCACGTTGCAGGACCGCACGGGCGTCAGTGACGCGCTCGTTTTCCCCGAAGCGTTCCAGAAGCTTGAGCCGCTGCTGAAAGCCGCCACGCCGCTCCTGGTGAAGGCCCGCGTCGCGGTGGAAGATGTGGGCACGCGCCTGATCGTCTCCGACGCGCGAGTGCTCGACCAGGTCACAGACCGCCCGCCAAGTCTCCTGCGCGTGCGCGTGGATCTGAACTCACTCGACACGGGTGCGCTCGACCGCCTGCAGGACCTTTTTTCGCGCCGCCCTGGCCGCTGCCGCGTCGCGTTCGAACTCGTGAAGGACGACGGCACCGA
>JBGPZR010000024.1:0-12503 GCA_041493845.1 Terriglobia bacterium
CACCGTGGCGCGGGGCACTTCCAGATTCCGAAGATCAGGCGCGAGCATGGATTCCAACTGCCGGGAAACGATCTGGTACCCGGAATCCGACAAAAGCCGGCCGAATTCGTCCAGCACCATCGGATGCGGCGAAAGCAGGCATACCCTGAGATGCGGTTTCGCGGAGTTTTTCGCCATCGTAAATTAGGCTAGCGGAATTAGCGGGCAGGGGCAAGAAGGACCGGAGAGATGATTTCATACCAGACACGGGTGGGGGTAGGGGTGTGGTATGCCTGCAAAATGCCCAAAAACAAAAGGCCGGCGCAGGCGCCGCATTCTGACGCCCCGCCGGCAGGATAGCAAACTGCCGCTTCAGGCAGCGGTCTGGTCCAGACTCGCGACCTTGGTCTTGCGCCGCGCAAAAAACACAATTCCCAGCAGCGCCACGCCGAGTAGCGCAAACGTCCCTGGCTCCGGTGTAGGTACGATAAATTCCTGGACCTGGCCGGTGAGGGAGAGCGGGCCAACATTCGTCACCAGCTCAAAGTTGTTGAGGTTCACCGAGCCGTAATTCTGCTCCGCGCTCAAGATCCAGGCTTGCGCTGCGGCGTTGGTTGGCGCATTCGGTGCGAACAAATCCCAGATCGCGTACTGCAAGGCGATCACTTGCGAAGGATCGGTGGACAGGTATTGATTGAATTGCGTGGCCAGCCAGACCGCCTGCGCATAAAGCTGGGCCGCGGTATATGTGGCGTAATATGGATCCGAGAGTTTGAGTAGCGCAACGTCCGCGGCATTGCCGTAACGCGTGTTGCTCAAATCGCTCGAGCTGAGCGGCGTGACATTGGCTCGCCAGGTCTGGTTCCAGGTGACCTCGTTGTTGAAATCAACACAGAACAGTGTGACCAGAGAGCTCTGGCCGTTGCTGGTCATCAGCCCCTGGTACGGGCTGACGTAGTAATTGGCGTCATGGATGCCGTTGACGCCCGTGAAGGTCATCGTGACGGGCGTACCATCCGCGAGGGCCGCAGGCGCCGCGATCGTCAAAACGAATAACAGCAAAACACCGGCAAATCTCTTCATGGCTCATGGCTCCCCCTGCGGAGGAAAAACCTCAGATGGCGACATTGTTTCATGCACGTCACCCTCCAAGGCAAAGCGCTGGTAACTTACTGAAAATGCAGGTGCGTTCCCCATTGAAACACGCCTTCCGGTCCAAATTTATTCACACCGTGAGAAATGGATTGGACCAAATGTTTATTGCAGGGGGAGATTCTGGCGGAAGGTCTCAGTCGGCCGGAGATGTGGGGCGTGAAAGGATACCCGGCCGGCCTTCCATCTTTCGCTGGGGCCGTTTCGCGGGAAGGCCCGCCTGGCGGACTTTATAGAGCAACGCACGGTAGCTGATCTTCAGCACTTCGGCGGCCCTGCGGCGGTTCCAGTGATTGGCCTGCAGGACTTTGAGGATCACGTCATGTTCCATCCGGCGCGTCACCTGCTGCGCGATGCGCTTCAGCGGAATGTTGCCGTCTTCGGAAATTTCATAGCCGAAGTTCAAAGGTTTCTTTTCCTCGGTGCCCTCCGAGTGGAAAGCCTCTTCAGATCCGAGGATCACGTAACGCGCCATGCAATTTTCCAGCTCGCGGATATTTCCCTGCCATTCGCGCTGCTGCAGAAGGTGGTTTATTTCCCGCGTGAGCGGCGCGGCCTCGCGCAGGAAGCGGCGGTTGAATTGCTGGCGCAGGTAATCGGCCAGGTAGGGTATGTCGTCGCGGCGCTCGCGCAGCGGCGGAAGCGTAATGCTGATCACGTTGATGCGATAGAACAGGTCGGCCCGGAATCCGCCTTGCGCGATCTCCTGCTGAAGCTTGCGATTCGTCGCGCAGATCACCCGCGCGTCTACAGCCTTCTCTTCGTGATCCCCCAGGCGCGTGAAATGGCCGTCCTGAAGAACGTGCAGCAGCTTGGCCTGCAAGCTGCCTTCGAGCTCGGCAATCTCATCCATGAAAAGCGTGCCGCCCTGTGCCAGCTCCATGCGGCCCGGTTTCGATGCATTTGCGCCGGTAAAAGAACCTTTTTGAAATCCAAACAACTCGCTCTCGAGCAGCGTCCCGGGAATTGCCGGGCAATTCACTTTGACGAACGGTCCTTCGCGCCAGGGCGAGCGCTCGTGAATGAATCGCGCCAGTACCTCTTTTCCCGTCCCGCTTTCGCCGAGTATGAGAATGGGAACGTTCAGCGCCGCGGCGCGCTCCACCCGCTGGCGGACCGTTTGCATTGTTTCGGAGGGGCCAAAATACACGTTCTCCGGAGGTAGCTCGACTGCCTGCGTTGTGGGTGTCAGTCTTGCTTCAGCGGGAGAAGCCATATGAGTGCAGGGTCACCATCCGGGGATCATGAGCCTGCAAGACATGTTGCACATGGAACGCCAAACACTCGAATGACAAAGAAGTGCATCAGCCTGCCGAAGGGAGGGAGGGAATTTCTCAACTCGCCTGTTTTCAACTATCTATGGCCTGGCAATGGTACTGCCTGCTGTGGCACCTCGAACGGAACATGGGAGCTATCAGACCGAACGTCCAGAAAAAGCTTGTCACTTTCGGGAAGGAAGTTTCCTCAACGCTCGCCGGTTAAGGACACTATCCAGGCTCCCATTCTTACTCACTGGGATCGCATGCAAGCTGTGGAAAACTGAGGAATTCTAGTACCAAATCTCAATTCTCAGCAAGGTTCGAAGGCTGAACCCAATTCTGCGTGCTTAATCCTTCCGATCAGTCAAAGAAATTCTCAATTGTTTGGAATCGCGCGAATGCGGCAATCGGGGGCGGGCTAACGTTGAGGAAAAATCAAAGATTCGAGCATGTCGGCGCGTGCCTTGTGGTCCGAAGCGATCAATTGGAGCAGGTCGGTGACCGATATCATCCCGCGGTATCCCTTTTCCGTGTCCAACACTACCAGGTGATAAATCCCGTGTTGCTCCATCAAACGGAGGCAATCTTCCAGCGAAGTCTCCGGTGTTGCAGTGACCAGTTGCCGCGTCATGATTTCGGAAACGTGCATCCACGCGGGACACTTGTTCTCCGCTGCCACCTTGTCGGAAACGTCGCTTTGCGAGACCACGCCGAGAAGAACACCTTGTTTGTCGCAAACGCCGACCGACCGCACCTGCCGGTCGCGCAGATAACGCGCCGCGTCGTGCACCGTGGTGTCTTCAGAGATGGAATAGACTTCCCGCCGGGAAGCAATCAGGTCCGCGACTTTCATCGGTGACTCCTGGGATAGGCAGACGAACTCATGCTAGGACGATTGCGCCGCGCAGTGCAACCAAAAATTCCACGCGAGACTTTCGCCGGGGTTGGCGGAACGGGAGCAAATTGCAATCGCAGCCGCTGGAAGCTGTCTCACAAACTTATTTTTAGGGGGTCGGAGCTTCAGCTCCGACATTGACGGCGAAAAATCAATGGGGCTTCAGCCCCTGAGGACAAAATACTCTTGTCACTTTTTTCCGCGGCGGCCCACTAGATGTGAACCCCTTCGCCGCGAATAATATCGTACCGTTCGATCACCGCTGCAACGCCGATCGTTTCGTGCTCTTCATCGCGGCGCTTGTCCACGCGAACCACACGTCCGTGCGCGCGCACAAAAACTTCCGTTCCGCGCGTAATTTCCGCCGGCAGCGTCAGCGTGAAATCCACTTCCATACCGGGTGCGAGTTCTTTCGGCATCGTGAAATAGACGCCGCGCGTTGAGATGTCTCGAGTTTGGCCGTTATGCGATCCCGGCTCTCGGTTGATTGGCAGCCGTACGTTCACCGGTAGCGACAGATCGTACCGGCGGGCCATGCGACGCTCCGTCATTCCCGCTGTCCCCCCACGCCAAGATTGAAGTGCACAGGATCCCCCCTATGACAGTAGCAATCCCTATTCCAAAGGCCGGGAGCTGTTTAGCGGCCGGAAGACTGTCCCGCCAACGGGCATTAGCAACTAGCTGCTCAGTGCCACAATTTGGCGCGCCAAACAAACCCTTTGAAAACAGTAACAACCGTTTCACCGAGCTCTCAGCTGGGGGTGAGAACTCGATTCCACACCCCGCCAAACCGGAGTGTGGTTCATTTCGGTCCCGAATACTAGACCAACCAATTTTGGAAAGGTAGAGGTATTTCTCTGCGTGTGCTCTAGTTATGCAACAGTTTGCACCGGCTAGGACTACGCGCCCGCCCACGACTCGGCCCCCATTTGTGCGCTAATTTTGCAATCTAGCTCGGTCCAGCCTCATCGTAGCGCTGGCCCGTCCCATGTGGAGTTGAGGGGCGTCCCGCCGGCTCTTGTTGGTTATGTAGCGCCGGCCTTGCCGGCTCTTCGCTCTTGTGGCACAGCCAATCCTGGCTGTGCTCCCACGAGCAACCTTCGCCACAACCGCAATCACCAGAAATCGGATCGCAGCCCAACAGGACGTACTACGGGCAGGAAAAACACGCGTTGACCGACGCAAAATCGGGCGACGTTGTGAATGTCGCGTGTACGTGGGAATTGCCATTTCCTTCCGAAAACCTCAGGAGTAAAGTCCAATTTAAGCGAAACTCCTGTGGTCAGGAAAAAGCATGGAACACGACATCGTACGGAAACTCAGAGCAGAACTGGAACGCGGGATTTCCGGCGAACCCCAGGTCGTATACGTCATGGTCAAAATACGCAGGCTCTTGGACCTTGACAGGGATCAAGGGGGGAATGCCTGAGTACAACGCGCTCCGGTTTTGCTGCAATTGGGCGGTTCATGTCAAACTTTCACATTCTCAGGCTCAGAAGATCGTGAAGATGGCTGATGCCTTCTATCCGAAACTTCTCAAGGGAGAGCTAACTGAGCCGGAGATGGATCAATTTCGTAGCGTGTTCTCGCTTGGCGCGTTTCGAGGAGAGCTAAACCAATTTCTCGCCGACAAGAATCTCCCGGGGCTTTCCGATACACAATGGAATACGTTTCTGGCGTGTTTTCTGAACACCAAAGAGGATTGTCCTCTGCGCTGTGAAGGGAAAGGAGCAAACACTTCCGAAGATGATGAGGTTGTGCTCATCAAAGAAGTGGGAGATGAGGATAGGCCCGCAGACGGCAACCCACCGCGAATTCTCTGGGCGCTGTGTTTCCAGGAGCACCCCAGATTCACTATTGGCGCAAATTTCACCCTGTTTGACGAAGTCGTGGACGCAGCAGTTGATTTTCGCCGCCGACGCAATCCGCAAGCTGCTACTGAAGATGCGTGACCCTTAGGAGTAGCCGTCATACAATACATCATGGCTCCCATCCGACTTTTCCACAATCGATCGCAACCAATGAGGATGATACCACTCGGGCAGTTCACCACGCGGTTCATTTAACTTTATGAGCCGCACCCCGAACACGAATGCTGCAACGCTGAGCCACCAGCCTTCGAACTTCTAACCTCGAACCTCTAGTATCCACCGCACGCACCCTTGCGCTCCGCCTCTCTTCGTGCCACGCTAACTCTGGAGAATTTTCGAATGGCGGGCGACGACAAACTAGGAGGAAGGCAACTTTATAACTCAGCGCATTCCCGGCGGGCGAAGCCCGCCGAAGCACGAAGGGTTTGCGAGGGCCGGGCTCAATATGTCCGGCGAAGCAGGGAGGGGTCGCGGGGGGGCCAGACTCCGGTCTCTAGCCTCCAGCGTCCAGAATCTAATCGCAACAAGGTGAAAATAGAATTCGCCGTAACTTATTCAAAACAAAGGATCGAGTCCAATTCTAATCGCAACTATTTCCGGGGTGCTTGGCAGATGAATCAAAGCTCACAAACCACGGCTCACGCGACACGAATCACGGGTTTCCGTTTCGTCAGGGGAAACCGGGCAGGGACAGCTATGGCTAATTCAAGCCAAAGAAAAGACACCAGTCGCAATCGTCCAGATTCTGTGGGCTGCTTTTACGATCGCAGATGCTCTCTAGGAGCCGCGAACACCCGGAATAACAGGAGCCGGTTCTTTCGCCGCGGCTTCCTTCGCGGCCGCGTCCTTGGCCGCAGCTTCCTTCGCGGCGGCGTCTTTCAACGCTGCTTGCTTGGCGGCTTCCTTGGCAACTGCGGATCGCGAGCCGCGGCCGGAGTCGAGATTGAACTGGCGCATTTTGTAGAGCAGCGCTTTGTAGCTGATCCCGAGCATGCGCGCCGCGTCTTTGCGGCACCAGTTGGTTTTCTCGAGCGCGTCGGCGATTGCTTCCATTTCCGCTTCGTCTTTCAATCCGCGGACCAGCGCTTTCAGACCCTGCTCCTTCGGCGCAGGCGTTTCTTCGCGCGGCGCGGTGCGGTGCTGCTGGCCGGTCATCTCGAGCAGTTCGCGGAAGCTGCCTTCATCATCTTCGAGAATCACGTAGCGCTTCACAAAATTTTCCAGCTCACGCAGATTGCCTGGCCAGGGATAGCGCAGCGCGGCTTCGAGCAGGTGCTTCGAAGGATCGGGGGCGTGCTTCTGATACTTTTCGCTGTACTTCACAAGGAAGTGGCGGAAAAGCAGCGGAATTTCAGCGGTGCGCTCGCGCAGCGGGGGAATGTGCAGCGAGAGAACGTTCAAGCGGTAGTACAGGTCCTCGCGGAAGCGGCCAGTGCGCATGGCCTCTTTCACGTCCATGTTGGTGGCGGCCAGAACGCGAACGTCCACATTCATCACAGCCCGCGCGCCCAGTCGCGAGTACTGGCCGTCCTGCAAAACGTGCAGCAGCTTGGCCTGAAGATGCGGGCTCATCTCTGCGATTTCATCAAGAAAAATCGTTCCCTTGGTGGCCAGCTCGAATTTGCCGGGCTTGGAGCGGACCGCGCCGGTGAAGGCGCCCTGCTCGTAGCCGAAAAGTTCGGATTCGAGCAGCTCGCCGGGGAGCGCGGCGCAATTCACTTTCACAAACGCCTGCTGCCTGCGCAACGAGCGCAGATGGATCATGCGCGCGACCACTTCTTTTCCGACGCCGCTCTCACCGCTGATGAACACCGGCACATCCACCGGCGCGATCTGCAAAACCTGCTGGCGGATTTTCAGCATCTGCGGGCTGGCGGCAAGGAAGGAAAGATCTTCGGTCAATTGCTCACAATATTCACGCAGCGACTGGTTTTCCGAGCGCAGTTCGTGTTTCTGCCGCGACTTCAGCAGCGCTGCATCCAGTTCCGGCTTCTCAAACGGCTTCGTGAGATAGTCGAGCGCGCCGAGGCGAATTGCTTCAACCACGGTGGTAACTTCGTTCGAGCAGGAAAGCATGATGACGTTCAATGTGCGATCCACCTGCATCAACTGCCGCAGCGTCTCGAGCCCGTCCATCTCTGGCATCAGCACATCCAGAATCACAAAGTCCGGCCGCTCCACATTGCCGATGCGCTCGAGCGCTTCTTTGCCGCTCGAGACAGCCGCCACATCGAACCCATCCACCTCCAGCAGCGTCTGGAGGTATTTGCGGATGCTAGGTTCGTCATCGACTACGAGAATTTTCTCTTTGTCAGCCATCATTATTTCCTGGGAGCGAACTTCCATCGCTCCGCAATCAAGCCGTTAGTCTATTCCAATTGGTTGGGCAGGAGAAATGAGAATAAACTCCCCCGCCCTAATTCGCTATCCACCCAAACTTTTCCGCGATGCGCCTGAATCAAACGTTTCGTTATCGCCAGGCCCAAACCCATGCCCGAGGAGGAAGGATCCACGCGCACAAACTCTTCGAAAATTTCCTGGTGGAATTCGGCCGCGATGCCCGATCCTGTGTCCCTGACCGACACCAAAATACTGTTCGCGCGGCCTCCTGCGCCGCGCCGGCGCTCGGCCGATGCAGGCGATTCGGTAATGCGCCGCTCCCAGAAGTGCGGCTCCGCAACCAGCGTGACCGTTCCGCCCGCAGGCGTGTGCTTCAGCGCATTGTCGAGCAAGTTGGCGACGCACTGCTGCACCTTCTGATAATCGAACTTGAATGGCGACAGCTCGGGATGCAGCTTGATATCCAGGTGCACCGTCGCGCGCTTGAAGGCGTCCTGCCAGCGGCAGGAA
The DNA here is from genome assembly GCA_041493845.1 of Terriglobia bacterium. Classification (GTDB taxonomy): domain Bacteria; phylum Acidobacteriota; class Terriglobia; order Acidiferrales; family UBA7541; genus Palsa-295. Next base: position 8,007 of record JBGPZR010000024.1, read on the forward strand.
ACATCCTTGATGCAATCGTGCAGATCGTTGTCTCGCAGTTGGAGCACCAGTTTCCCGCTCTCGAGCGCCGAGTAATTCAGGAACATCGAAACCAGGCGCACAAGCCGGTCGCAACTTTCCTTAGACTCTTTCAGAATATCCTGTTGGCGGTCGCTGAGTTTTCCGAGCGAGCCGGACAACAACAAATCGTAGTAGCCCTTCATTACCGCGAGCGGCGTCTTCAACTCATGCGCCGCGGATGCCAGGAACACGGTTTTCTGCCGGTTCACTTCCTGCAGGCGCAGGTAGGCGGCGAGAAGATTGCGATAGGTTGTTTCACGTTCCTGCATCAACTCCTGGACTGTTTCGCGCATCTGCGCGTCGTCGGCAGAGGCTTGTGCGGGCGACGGCTCCACGTACACAACCAGCCAGTCGGGCTCCGGGAGCCAGCGAATTCTTGCACGGCTGTTTCCGTTGTCATACGCGAGCGGGATGGCGATCTCTTGCTCGCCGCTCTCCAGCCGGCTGAATATGTCTTTGCGGTCCGTGCGCAGAATTTGGTCGAACAGGTTCAGATCCGGCCGCGAGTCAAATCCGTGCGACCGCAGCTTGTCCTGCGCATGGAGATTTCTGAACAAAATCCGGCCATTGCGATCGGCCACCAGCAGTGGGCGATCGACGGCGTCCAGGAGGCTGCTAACAAGGTGCAACACAGCCTGGTTGCCGACTTGTGGGTCTAATGCCATACCCTGAGCCAATTAGTCCTCCGGCGCCCTGGCCAAATCAGGGGCGAACACACCACTCTTACGCTTTCGCATGGGAGCGAGCGAGGAAGCGCTTGAGGAAGTGTATGCTCGCAAAGGGAAAAAAATGTGTCAATGGTAAATGCGTCCTACTTTGCACAATAGATGAAAAGCTCTGGAGCAATGTGGCACATTCAGCCAGTCTGGAAGGGACTGTGTTAAACATTACACGTCGTAAGTGACTGATACAAATGAAACTAAATAAACTTGGAGTGTTGCCTCGTAGTTGCAGTGTAATTGCGGGGCAATAGAGTACTAAAACTGGGGTACCAATGGGCATCCGGGAAACAGCCTCCCACCACAAACTCGCCATGTCACCTTCATACGATGAGCGTAGAAGGTTTCAGAGGATTAACCTCCAGGTTCCGCTCTTCATACGCGGCAAAGATGCCTACGGAGAGCAATTTTTGGAGCTCGCTAAGACATTAGATATCAGTGGCATAGGTGCGTTTCTGACCAGCCCGAGGCCGCTGGCCATCAACGAAATCGTGACTTTGACAATCCCTGCCCCCTCGATCACATCCTCCGCGCTGGTTCCCGCTGGCATGCCGCCGATTCAGGCTCGGGTCAAGCGAAAGCAAGACGCCGGCGATGTGCACCTCGTCGGCGTCGAGTTCCTCAAACCCATCGGTTAGCATGTACCCCTCCGCAATCTTGTAAATCGCACCCAGCTTGGTAAAAAGTGGAATCCATTTCTCCCCCGGCGTTAAATCGAGAAAATCTGACCTTTACCGCACGACGTGCGGACCGTAATTCAGCCTGCGGCAGCAACTTACAAGGCACAGAACCATTAGAATCTGGACTTGGATTGGACTATCCCTTGCTGTAAGATTGCTGCCCCCGCAGTCTCCCCTGGAACCAGGGTAGACCTAGGACTAATTCGGAAACCATTGATGCCCCTGCCCGGCGAAGCCTTTCAGCCGCAGCCTTCGGCCGAAGACTCCTTTCTGGATCTGTTGATTGAGACCCTGGAAGGACTCGACGAGTCAGTTCGCGGACAATTTCTGCGGCAGTATTTTCGCACGATTGCGCAAATCGATCTGAGCGAAGCGCAAAGCAACGAATATTGGGGCCGCATCCTCACGCGGCGCACCGAGCTCACCGAAAATCTTGGCAAGCGAGTATCGCTGAAAACGGCGATGGTGGATGTGCTGGCCTCCTCAAATTTTCTGCGCGTTCCCATCCTGATGGAGTACGACGAGTTTAAGAAACTCCAGATCAATGCAGCTACCGACGCGCTGACCGGTCTCTACAATCGCCGCCTGTTCGACGAATATTTCGACAAGGAATTGAACCGCGCGAAACGCTACGGCCATCAGCTCGCCGTCGTCATCCTCGACCTGCACAAACTGAAAGAAGTGAACGACCGCCACGGCCATTTGCAGGGCGATCAGGTGCTGCAGCTCGCGGCTACGACGTTGCGCAAGACTCTACGTGCTTCCGATTTCGCTTTCCGAATCGGCGGCGACGAATTTGCCTTGCTCTTGCCGCAAACGGACCCCGAGCAGGCCATCACGCTCTGCCGGCGCGTTCGCGCGCAGTACGAGGCTGAGATCCGCCCGCTCAAATTGGATCTCGGCGTGACGCTCGATTTTGGCGCCGCCGTCTATCCTCAGGATGGCGATCAGAAAGGAGCCTTGCTGACCCTCGCGGACGAGCGCCTCTATCAGTTGAAACATGCAGGCCGGGGCCCGTCGCGTGTGATTCCGCTCGAGCCTCTCCCGCAGCGTGAAGCGCCCGTGCCACCACCAACTCCTTCAGCACCGGCACCGCCACGAGTAGTAGTCGCCCCCGCGCCCGTGCCACCCCCTGCCCCGCAGCTGGCTCCGCGCTCAGAACAACGCAAGTGGGAGCGCGTGTCGCTTGCAGGAACCAAGGCTTACGCCGTGCTCAGCGACCAGGGACAAAAATCAGCGAACGTCATTGACCTGAGTTACGGTGGGGTGGCCCTGCAGCTCGACAAGGCGGAAGAGCTGCCCAATCAATTCAGCGCCGTGTTGCACGTGCCCATATTGCCGCCGGTCCGCGTGGTGTTGCGCAAGGTGTACACCACTCGCCTCGAAAGCGGTCGCGCCCGCGTTGGTTGCGCGTTCGTCTCTTAGGCCTGAAAAGCCGCTGATTTTCCCGGCACGATCCCGCGCTGGAAGATTTCCCAGATATCGCTTATAATCGGGGTTTCCATGCTGGCCTAGCGACGCGACTGTGAGGGCGGCTGACTCATTCGCGCAGACCGGCCGGCAGACAGGAGCTATCCATGAAAGAAGGAATTCACCCCGATTATCACGCTGTGACAGTCCACTGCGCCTGCGGGAACACTTTTCAAACGCGCTCGACTGCCAAGGGCGACATGATCCGCATCGAAATCTGCTCGAATTGCCATCCTTTCTTCACCGGCAAACAGAAGCTGATTGATACGGCGGGCCGCGTCGAGCGTTTCCAGAAGAAATACGCGGACAAAGCGGCATCGCTCAAGAAGTAGCGGCTCTCCAGCCAGAAACCATTCACTGCGTTCATTTTGAATCCACAGGGGGCACGGCACTCGTGCCCCTGCTGCATTTCCGGGCAACCGTTTCCTCGAGCGCGAGACGGTGTAGAATGCCAAGCGGATATGGCCACGCAATTGTCTGCCTCACCGGATGCGCCGCTGGGATCTGCAGTTGAAACGGCCGCGCCGCGCGTCACGCTGCGGAATCATTTCTCGCATCCATTCGATTCAGCGATTGCGGCGGCGCGCACCTGCTACTCGCCGCGCTTGATCGGCGCAGAAGAAATCACCGACAAGCAGCGCGTCACAATTGGATCCGCCACATACTACGGTGGGCATCACACGGTGTATCAGCACGCGCACTTTGAATTCGGCCTCGAAAATATCAGCCGGCAGTTCGTGTGGTCGTTCCTGCACGCGCATCCTTTTTATAATTCCGAGCAACAGAGCCAGCGCTACGTGCGGCTCGATCGCGCGCAGGCATATGTTCCTCCCGCAGGGCCTCACTTCGGCGCGGCCGAGCGCGCGATTTACGAGAAGGCGGTGGCGCGCGCTTGGGAACATTACCGCGAACTCACCAAGGTGCTGGAACCCGGGGCGCGCGCGATCCTCGGGGACATCTGGCACGTTGGCCCCATGTCGCATGCGAAACGCGTACAGAAAGTGGCGCGGCAAGCGGAGAAGCGCGCGATTGAAGTGGCGCGCTACGTGTTGCCCGTCGCGGCGTTCACCACCATGGTGCACACGCTTTCCGGCATCGTGCTGCACCGGCTGTGGCGGATGCAGGCGGCAAGCGACACGCCGAGCGAAGCGCGGCTGATCATTGGCGAAATGGTGGAGCGCGTCCACGAAGTGGATCCGCAGTTTTTCGACCGTTTCGACAATGTCCCGATGGACGATCCGCCCGAATGGCAGCAGCCGGCGCGAGATGGCGAAGCATTCGCGCAGGAATTTGATAAGCGGCTTGCGGGGCTGACTTCGCGGCTGATTGATTTTTCACCCGGCGCAATCGCGGCATTGGCAGAAGCGTATCGCGCAGTCGCCGGACTGACGGCCGCAGAATGTCCGGATAGCGAAGCGCTCGACCGGATGCTGAATCCGGCGCGGAATCCGTATCGCCGCGAGACTCTCGATATCGGCGTACATGCGCCGATGATGCGCGCGCTGCAACACGCGAACTTCACCTTTGCCAAGAAAATCAGCCACACCGCGGACAGCCAAGACCAGCGG
>JBGPZR010000227.1:0-4488 GCA_041493845.1 Terriglobia bacterium
ATCCTGCGAGTGAATCGCGCTCTTGCCTGGCATTTGGGCGTGGAGCCTGCATCGCTTGAAGGGCAAGCGTTGCGCGACCTCCTTACCCAGGGTGCGCAACGCTGGAATTCCTGCCCCTACTGCGAAGGCGCGGCGGGAAAGCCGGAAGAGGTTGACCCCTCATTTGGCGGGCACTTCCTGGTCACCAATTCTGATTTTCACGACTCTGAAGGCAACCGCCTCGGCACCATCCACGTGCTCAAGGACTATACGGAACGGCGCCAGGCCGAAAATAAGTTCCGCATGCTCTTTGAGAATGTTCAGGAAGGCATTTTCATTTCCACGCCCGAAGGCCGCTTCTTGGACTTCAACAAAGTTTTCATGGAAGTCGTGGGCTACGAGAGTCGCGACGAGCTGATGCGCGCAGACATTCCTTCTACCTTTTACGTGGACACCGCTGATCGCGAGCGCCTGAAACGCCTCCTGCGCGAACATGGCCAGGTGAACGATTTCGAGTTCCAGTTTCGCCGGCGCGACGGCGAGATTCGCACCGCGCACGAGTCAAGCTTTGCCACCCGCGATGATTCCGGAGCCATCACTGCCTACCAGGGGTTTGTCCTCGACGTCACCGAGCGCAAGCACGCGGAGTTGGAAATCCGCCGGCGCAATCGCGAATTGCTCGCTCTGAATTCCATTGCCGAATTGCTCGGCGAGTCGGGGCCGCTCGAGGACGTGCTCACGCGCGCGCTCGTGAAAGTGACGGAACTCCTCATCGTGGATACCGGGGCGCTGTACTTGCTTGATGAGCCGGGGAAGATTCTGAAACGCGTGGCTGCCGTGGGGCATCGGTCGGAAGAGGGCCGGCATGTCCGCCCGATCGAAATATCGGCTTCATTGCTCGAGCAGGTGCGCCAGGCGCGTGCCACGGTCCTGTCCGGCTCTGCGCTCGCCGCTCCAGAGTACTTGCGCGCGCTGCTGGAAAAGGAAGGCATACAGGACACGCAAGTGGCGATCCTCTGGTCCAAGGAGCGCATCCTGGGCGCGTTGATGGTCGGCTGCCGCTCGCGCCGCGAGTTTTCGACGGCGGAGTTGAATCTCCTGGCGGCCCTGGCCAACCAGATCGCCGCCACGATTGATAAATCCGTTCTGCTCGAAGAAACCCGCGAAGCCTATGAAAGTCTCCGTTGCGCGCAGGAACAATTGCTCCAGAGCGAAAAAATGGCCGCCGTCGGACAATTGATTTCCGGCGTCGCTCATGAGCTGAACAATCCTCTCACCGCCATTCTGGGCTACAGCCAGCTCCTGAAATCCGAAGAGTTGATGAACGCGCGCGGCGCAGACTATCTCGAAAAACTTTACAAGCAGGCGCAGCGCACTCATCACATCGTTCAAAACCTCCTGAGCTTTTCCCGCCAGCATAAGCCGGAGCGCACGCCGGTGGAATTGAACCAGATTCTCGAAGACACGCTCACGCTCCGCGAATACGATATGAACCTCAACAACATCCGGATTCACCGCCAGTTCAGCGGCAACTTGCCTCCCACGGGCGGCGACTTCCATCAGCTTCAGCAGGTGTTTCTGAACATTCTGAACAACGCCGTGGATGCCATTGGCGAAAAAGGGGGAAAGGGCGAGATCTGGGTGCGCACGGACATGGTGGAAAATCGCGTGCGCACGGAAATCACCGACAGCGGTCCGGGCGTGCAGAACCCGCATCGCGTCTTTGATCCCTTTTACACCACGAAGCCGGTGGGGAAGGGAACCGGCCTGGGCCTCAGCATTTGCTACGGCATCGTGAAAGAACACGGTGGAGAAATCCAGGTGAAGAATTCGCCGCCGCGCGGCGCCACCTTCACGATTCTGCTTCCCGTGCTTCCTTCCGAGGGGCTGCCGGAGCGCAAGCGCCCCTCGCGCGCCCGGGAAAGCGCCGGCGCGAAAGTGTTGCTCGTGGATGACGAAGAAACCGTCCTCCAACTCGAGCACGAGGTGTTGCGCGCGCGTGGCGTGACCGTGAAGCTTGCGCGGAGTGGCAAGGAGGCGATGGAGCTTCTCCGCCGGGAAACAGTCGATGCCGTCGTGACAGACATCAAAATGAAGGGCGAAATTTCTGCCGTCGCCATGTACCAATGGATTGAGCAGAATCGTCCGGAACTCTGCGGCCGGGTTGTTTTCACGGCCTCGAATGTGCGGGATGGTGAGGCAAGCGATTCGTTGCGGAAATCCGGCTGTCCGGTGGTCTCCAAACCTTTCGCCATCGAGCAATTATGGGATGCGGTTCAGAAGGTGCTCACCGCGGAAGTTTCCAGCCCTCTCAAGCGTTGAACTTCGAGTGCACTTCCTCTTCGCCACTAAAGATTTCCAGGCGCTCCATGGCGGCCTCCTCCAACGCCGAAAGGCTCCCCACATAAGCGGTCAGGCGAGCGAGTTGGCGCAGCACGCCCGGGCCTCCCGCGGACATGCACAGCGCAATTACCCGGTAGAGGAACCGGAAGCGCAGTGCCAGCCAGTAGCGTTCCACCACATTCCGTCTCGATATTGTTGGTGAAAGAGAATCCACGATGCCCGCCAGATGTAACACCCGCGCAAAATCCCCCGCGAGCCCGGTCAGGTAATCCCGCACGATCTGCCTGCGCGCAGCGCACCAGGACTGCTCCAATTCCTTCGAGACTCTCCGGCGAATGTAGCGCGCGTCCGCGGAGTCGAGCGACCGCCGCAATTGGGGAAAGTGCCGCGTGTGCAGCGGGAGCAGGTCCTCGATGTTTTCGCCGGGATGGGGAGAAGTTTCTTCCGCGAGCGGCCTACCGAAAATCCAAGCCACTCCAAACAATATCAACGGAATCAGGGAAGCGAAGAGAAGCCCGGCGAAATTCATCGCGGCATCCCCTCTGGTTGTGCGCAACATTCCATGAGGCACCCAGGAGCCCCAGCGACACGGCGCATTCCGGCCACACGAGCAGTTGCCCGTAGCCTGACGCGAAATTATATACCTTGTTGATAAATCTTCAAACTTATTTGTTTACGGATGGAATGTTGACTTCAATAGAAACACGGCGTAACATCACTCCCAATCATTTGATGGGGGTCGCCGTGGAAACTTTCGAACGGTTTGCCCAGTACAAATGCATCATCGAAGAATGCGCCTCTCGTTGGCTGGCGGAAATCGACTCCGATGTGGGCAGGCTCGTGTATGTTTCCATGCTCCGCGATGTCTCCTCCGGCTGCTATTGCCATCCTGCGCTCGAAGAAATCTATTCGCCGCCCGCCGTTCATCAAGCGCTGCTTTACTGCCACGAAGAATTGTTTGAGAAGGTGTTAGGGTATTCGCTCGAGCTCCTGGAGTGGGACTTGCGGATTTACTTTGCCGGAATCGACGCGTCACCGGACGAAATTGCCGCACGTTGGCTCGAACTCGACTTCTTCCGCATGTTTGTGCCGCTCGGCGTCCCGTCTTATCTCCGCAGCCTTTTCCTGTCCAACATGGCGGTGGTCTTGAAATTAATCGCCGCCGGGCGCGCCACCCGGCGGACAGCAGCCTAGGTAGCCTCGCTGCTCCCCGCAAAATACCGTCCCACTTCCATCGGGCTTCCATTGTTATCCCGGGTTGATAGCACGATAGGACAACGCCCCATTTTGCGATCACCCGCGCAAGCTCCGGTGGATGTATCGTGTTCCTGGGTCCAACCGATCGCCGCCGATCTCAAAAATGCTCCGTGATCCTTTCAAATGGCTGCTTTTTGAATTGGGCGCTGGCTACTACGCCCGCAAGCTCGCCACGGGCCCGGAAGCTGAATTGCGCCGGGAGTTCCTCGAATCCACGGTGCTGCCTGCCGCTCGGGCGCACGCCCACAGCAACGTCGGCCCGTTCCGCGTCCTCGACGTAGGCTGTGGGCCCGGACATGTGGCCCGCGCGCTCGTGCAACGCGGATGCGACGTCACCGGCGTGGATCGCAGCCCGCGTTTGCTGCGTATCGCCAGGAAATCGGCCGCCCGCCAGAACATTCGTTTGCGGCTTGAGCGCGCGCCCACGCACCATCTTCCATTCGCTGAGGCCACATTTGACTGCTCCCTCGCCACTGGCGTGATCTACTGGGTCGAGCACCACGAGAAGACTCTGCGCGAGATGGTGCGCGTCACGCGTCCGGGCGGCACGGTGGTTTCGCTCGATCCGCATGCTTCGATGTCCATTTCTCGCATGCGGGCTTACGCCGCCGAACTATCCCTGCCACGTCGCGACGCCCGAAAATTGTCAGCCTGGGCCACCGCCGCGTCGTTCAACCGGCGCTTCAGTGAAGCGGAGTTGCGCCGCCTGTTCGGGTCCGCCGGCCTTGTGAATCTGGCGTTCGAGCAACGGCTGGGCGGCATGGTCTGGTTCTCGAAAGGGGTAGTCCCTACCCGCGGGTGAAGCCCGAAGAAACCTGCTATCCTTGAATCGTCATCCAACAATCTTGCGGAGGCAAAGTTGAAACGATTTGGCGTCTTGATCCTCCTGTTGTTGTTCGCAGTTGCCGC
>JBGPZR010000209.1:0-4823 GCA_041493845.1 Terriglobia bacterium
ATTCAGCAAAGACGGTAAGGGAATTTATCTGACCACGGACAAGGACTCCGAATTTCAGTGGCTCGAGTACATGAACCTTGCCAGCAAGGATACGAAAGTTCTGACCAGCGGGATTCCGTGGGACGTGTCGAGATTCAATCTTTCAAACGACGGAAAGATGATCGCATTCGTTACCAACGAGGACGGGGTCGGCAAGCTCCACCTGCTCGATACCGCAAGCGGAAAGGAAAGGGCTGTCCCTAAGCTGCCAGTGGGCTTGATCGAGGATATTCAGTGGCACCGGAATGGACGCGATCTGGGGCTGGTGTTGAATTCCGCGCGTGCGCAGGCGGACTGCTACGCGCTGGACGTGGCGAATGGAAAGATCGAGCGATGGACGATGAGCGAGAGCGCCGTCAACACCGCGGATTTTCCGGAAGCGGAGCTGGTGCGCTGGAAGAGCTTCGATGGGAAAATGATTTCGGGATTTTTGTTCCGGCCGCCGGCGACATTTTCCGGGAAGCGGTCGGTGCTGATCAACATTCACGGCGGGCCGGAGGGGCAATCGCACCCTGGTTTTCTGGGCCGCTTGAATTACTTCTTGAATGAGAAGGGAATCGCGGTGATTTCTCCGAACGTGCGCGGCTCGACGGGGTCTGGAAAGACATTCTCACTGCTGGACAACGGTTTTCAACGCGAAGACACCTACAAGGACATCAACGCGCTGTTCGATTGGATCGCGACGCGGGCGGACCTCGATGCCGAGCGCGTAGCTGTTGAGGGCGGAAGCTATGGCGGGCACATGACGTTGGCGGTCTCAACCTTCTACAGCGACCGGATCCGCTGCTCGATTGACGTGGTGGGAATGTCGAACCTAGTGACCTTTCTCGAGCGCACGGAAGCTTACCGAAGGGACCTGCGGCGCGTCGAGTACGGCGATGAGCGCGATCCGAGGATGCGCGAGTTCCTGGAGAGAATCGCGCCTATGAACAACATCGAGAAGATTCGCAAGCCGATGTTCGTGATCGCGGGAAAGAACGATCCGCGCGTGCCGGTGAGCGAGTCCGACCAGATTGTGGCGGCGCTGAAAAAACAGGGCACGCCGGTTTGGTACCTGATGGGCAAGGATGAGGGGCACGGGTTCAAGAAAAAGCAGAACCAGGATTTCCAGTTCGATGCGGAGATCCTGTTTCTGGAGAAGTTTCTGCTGAACTAGAGCGCTGCGCCAGGCCGGGTGGGCGCCGCCGGAATCGGTTCTATGATTTTCTTGCAGGTTGGATTGCAGCATTTTCTTCCGCATCCGCCAGATACTCCGCGTAGGTGTCCTTGAAGTCCTCGATGCGGCCGCCGTGGAAGTGCCAGATGCGTGTGGCGACTTCGTCGATGACATCGTAATCGTGAGTAACGAAGAGGACGGTGCCATCGTAACGCTGCAGCGAGATATTGAGCGCGTTGATGGATTCGAGGTCAAGGTGGTTGGTGGGCTCGTCGAGCACCAGCACGTTGGGCCTCTGCAGCATGAGCCGGCAGAAAATCAGGCGGGCTGCTTCGCCGCCGGAAAGGGCGCGCGTGGGCTTGAGAGCTTCTTCGCCGCTGAAGAGCATCTGGCCGAGCAGGCCGCGGAGCTCTTCCTGAGTGGCCTGGGGTTTCCACTGGTGCAGCCACTCGATGGCCGTGGTGCCCTTGACGATGGATTCGGAATGGTCCTGCGCGAAATATCCCGCGGCCACGTTGTGACCCCAGATCACCGCGCCGCCGTCCACTGGAAACTGTTTCTCAGCGTCTTCGATGAAGCCGGGCGCGCTGCGGATGAGCGATTTCAGGAGCGTGGATTTTCCGACACCGTTGCGGCCCATGAGCGCGATTTTTTCTCCGCGCGCGACGCTGGCCGTGAACGGACGGATCACTTTCACGCCGTCGTAGGATTTGGCGATGCTCTTGATTTCGAGCGGGTGGCGGCCCGAGTGCTGGTCCATTTGAAAACGGATGAAGGGGCGCGCGATATTGGATCTGGCCAGCTCGGAAGTTTGCAGGCGCTCGACTTCTTTCTTTCGCGAAGTAGCCTGCGCGGAGCGTGTGCCGGCGGAGAAGCGCGCAATAAATTCATTCAGTTGCGCGATCTTCTTTTCGCGCTGGGCATTCTCGGATTCAATGCGAGAGCGGATGGAGGTCTTCGCGAGAACCATGTCGTCATAGCCGCCGTTGTACATGATGACAGTTTGGTAGTCGATGTCGGCGGTGTGGGTGCAGACGCTGTTGAGAAAATGGCGGTCGTGCGAGATAACGATGAGGACGCCTTCGTACTCGCAGAGATAATCCTGCAGCCAGTGGACGGAATCGAGGTCGAGGTGGTTCGTAGGCTCGTCGAGCAGCAGCGCCGGCGGGCTGCCGAAAAGCGCCTGAGCCAGCAGCACGCGGACTTTTTGGCCACCCTGCAACTCGCGCATCTTGCGATAGTGCAGGGATTCATCGAGATCGAGGCCGTCGAGCAGGACGCCGGCGTCGGCTTCGGCGGTGTAGCCACCTTCATCGCCGACGATGGCTTCGAGATCGGCGAGGCGGAGGCCGTCTTTGTCGGTGAGCGAGTCGTGCGGCTTGGCGTGTAGGGCGTCGCGTTCGACGAGCGCCTTCCACAGGATCGCGTTGCCCATGATGACCGTGTCCATGACGCTGAATTCATCGAACGCGAATTGTTCCTGGCGCAGGACGCCGATTTTCTTCGGGCGCGTGATGGAGCCCTTGGACGGCTCGATTTCGCCGGTGAGAATTTTCATCAGCGTGGACTTGCCGGCGCCATTGGGGCCCGAAATGGCGTAGCGGCGCCCCGAGAGAAACGTGCAGGTGACGTCCTCGAAGAGAATCTTGGCGCCGAAGCGCATGGAGATGTTATTGAGGGTGAGCAAAGAACTTCAAGTATAGCGCATTCTAGGCTGGAACTTCAGCGCTTCGCGGAGGAGCCCTTACCTGATCGCGAGCGTTGGAACCCTCTGTAGGGCAGCTACTCCAAATCCTCTCCTGGCTCCTCCTCCAAGTGGGTGTTTATTTCGAGGCTAATCTCCGGCAGCTTTGTCCCCTTTAGCTGTTGATTTAGTGCAGCGAGATCAGTGGACTTCAGTTCCTCCCAACGTTTCAAGACGGGGAGGAGATCAGCCTCGGTTGGGGACGCGGCCTTTTCCTGGGCGGGGGTGGGGGCGGCGTCGGCACGGTCCACAGCGGTGTAGAGCGTGTAGATGTCGTCGTTCACGGCTTTGAGATTTGTTTCGGGTGTTTTCGCGGCGGCGGGTTCGCCCGAGCCGTCGAGGATGGCGGCGATTTTTTTGTCGAGCGCCTTGATGGCATCGCTTGTGGAACCGCTGGCCTGGGTGGTGAGTTTTTCGAGTTGCTCGCGGATTGAGCGCGCTTGGAGGATTGCTTCGGAGCTGACAGTCATCATCCCTGCCAGGTGCGTCTGGAGCTTGAACATTGCCTCGAGTTCTGCAGGCGAGGCTTTCACGCGGGGGTCCATCGTGATCGTGAGCTCATGTGTGAAAATATGCGGGGTCTGCGCGCCCGCGGATTGAGATGTCTTGACGCCATCGACGATGAGGCGAACCGTGTATTTGCCGGGAAGTGCGCGGGGGCCTTGCGGGACGCGCGGCGTGTCGCCGGGAACAGCGGAAATTGGGAATTCGTGGCGTGTGGAGACGGGCGCGGGATAGTGGAGATCCCAGACCCAGCGATGCATGCCGGGCTGGTCGGAAAGCATTTTCGGCATGCGGATCCAGTAGAGAGGGATGTGCTGTTTTTCAAGCTCTTCCATTGTGACGTCGGGCTTGCCTATGGTCGAGAACCGACGGACGAACCTGCCTTGCGCGTCACTAATGTCAAGGAAGACCGGACCGGCAGCCGTTGGCCCGAGGAAATAATCGAGGATGGCGCCGGCTGGCGGATTCTGGCCGAGAGGCTCATCGGGCGGGATGGGAGTATCGGTGTAAGTGCTGCGGCGGACGCGATAAGCGGGCGCTGGCTTAAACAGGAGTACCGCGGTGTTCTTCGTTTCCTTGTCGATTTGGCGAAGGGGCGTGATGTCGTCGAGGATCCAGATCGAGCGGCCGTGGGTGGCGACGATGAGGTCGCTTTCGTGAATCCACAAATCGCGCATGGAAGTGTGGGGCAAATTTAATTGCAGCGATTGCCAGTGGTCGCCGTCGTCGAAGGAAACCCAGACGCTGGTTTCTGTGCCGGCGAAGAGCAGGCCCTTGCGGACGGGGTCGGCGCGCACGGTGTCAACGGGCGCGTCATCGGGCAGGCCGTTTGAGATTTTCTGCCAGGATTTTCCGCCATCGTGGGTGCGGTAGATGTAGGGGCGTAGGTCGTCAATGCGGAAGCGGCTGACGGAGGCGTAGACAGTGTCATCGTCGAAACGCGATGTGTCGAGCTGGGTGACTTTGCTCCAGGGAGTGAGCTCGGGCGGAGTGATGTCCTTCCAATTCTTTCCGCCGTCGCGAGTGAGCCAGATGAGGCCGTCGTCCGTTCCGGCCCAGAGAGTGTTGATCGTCTTGAAGGACGGGGCCAGCGAGTAAATGACGCCGCGGGGCTTGTCGGCCTTGGGATCTTTGTCGGCAAGTTTTCCAAGACTCGCGGGAATCCCGGGATGCGGGCGCGCAAGGTCGGGGCTGATAATTTGCCAGTTCTCTCCGCCGTCGGTGGTCTTGAACAGGAAGTTGGTGGTGTAGTAGAGCGTGTGGGGATCGAGCGGCGAGAACATGGTTGGCTGCGTGCGATTGGCGCGGAATTTCTCACCTTTGATTGGAATTGGCGTGACATCCTGAATCTGGCCCGTGTCCCAGTGATACATCGAGACC
>JBGPZR010000448.1:0-2171 GCA_041493845.1 Terriglobia bacterium
AGATGCATCACGTGCGAATAGCGCTCGACAAACATCAGGCGCTCGACCTGGACAGAGCCGTATTCGCAGACGCGGCCGAGATCGTTGCGGCCCAGGTCCACGAGCATGATGTGCTCCGCGCGCTCCTTGGGATCGGCGAGGAGCTTTGATTCGAGCGCGCGGTCTTCGATTTCGGTGCGGCCGCGGGGGAGGGTTCCGGCGATGGGGCGGTAGAAGGCGTCGCGGCCCTGGACTTTGATCAGCATTTCGGGCGAGCTGCCGACCACGGAGACATCGTCGAGGCGGAGGAAATAGAGATAGGGCGAAGGATTCACGACGCGCAGGGCGCGATAAATTTCGAAAGGATCTGTGTTTGTGGCCGTCGAGAAGCGCTGGCTGGGGACGACCTGAAAAATATCGCCGGCGCGGATATAGGACTTTGCTTTGCGGACGGCGGCGAGATATTGCGGTTTCGTAAAGTTGGAGCGGATATGTAGCGGGCCGGAACGCCGCGGACGGCGCTGCCGCGGAAGCGGCCCTTCGAGCGCGCGGCGAGTGCGGCGAATTTCGCGCACGGCGGCGTCATATTTCGCACGCAGGCTACCCTTGCCTTCGGTGAACACATTGCGAATCACCCAGACGCGATGCTGCACGTGATCGAAGGCGACCAGGCCGAGATAAAACATCATCACGCAATCGTCGAGGCCGAGATCGTCCGTGCCGGTGGACGGAATGCGTTCGACGAGGCGCACCATGTCGTAGGCGAAATAGCCGATTGCGCCCGCGATGAGCGGCGGCAGGCCGGGAACGCGGACGGGATGATAGCGCGCGGTGAGGCGGCGCAGTTGCTCGATGGGATTTTCATCAAACTGCACGCGGCGCTCGGCGGATTCAAGAGTGCAGACGCGGCCGCGCGCGCGGAAAATTTCCTGCGGATTCGCGCCAGTGAAAGTGTAGCGGGCAATCGTTTCGCCGCCCTCGACGCTTTCGAGGAGGAAAGAATACTTCGCGTTACGCGCGAGGCGGAGATGGGCGCCCACGGGCGTCAGCAGATCGGCCGTGAATGTCTCGTACACCGGGACGAGGTTTCCCTGGCGGGCGAGGCGGCAGAACGACTTGAAGTCCGGTTGAATCATTTCGCGTTCTATTCTTTCGTCACAAAAATGAAAAAGCTATCCGCTTTTCGCGGGCAGCGATTGCGCGGTTGTTCTCACTCTGGTTCCCGCAATGCGCGCAGTACCGCGCGGCGCATGGGCACAACCGGAGCGCGCTCGCCAGTCCAGATTTCCCATTGCGCTGTGCCCTGCGCGATGAACATTTCGACGCCGGATACGACTTCGATGCCGCGGCGCGCAGCAAGTTGCATCAGCTTGGTGCGCTGTGGGCGATAAATCGTGTCGAAAAGCAGGCGGCAATTCAGCTCGCGGGATTTGAGCGGGGAGCTGTGAACATCAGGATGCATGCCGACCGGGGTGGCGTTGACGATGGCGTCGAAGAATTCGCGAGGGAGGCTAACCCGAGCAATCGCTTCACCACCAATCGCGCGCGCGAGCGCCACCGCTCGTTGTTTTCTGCGAGCGAGAATACAAACGGCGGCTCCGGCCTGGGCGAGCGCGAAGGCGACGGCGCGGGCGGCTCCGCCGGCGCCGATGATGAGAACGCGGCTGCCCCGAAGAGGCATGCGCTGCCCGAGTGCGCGCAGCACGCCCACGTAGTCCGTGTTGTAGCCGTAGAGTTTCCCACCTCCGCGCACCACAACGGTGTTGACGGCGCCGATGGAAGCCGCCAGCGGATCGCAATCATCGAGATGGCGCACAATGCTCTCTTTGTGCGGCAGCGTGACGCTGAAGCCGGCGATACCGAGCGGTGCGATCGCGCCGAGATAGTCGCGGAGATCGTGGACCAGGAACGGCAGGTACACTGCGTCCATCTTGCGCGCCTGGAAACCGGCGTTGTGAAGCTGGGGCGAGAGCGAATGCGCGATGGGATCGCCAATCACGCCATAGACTCGCGTGCGCCGGGTGATGCGATCGGCGCGATACAGGCTCATCATTTCGGAGAGAGACACCTGACCGGGCGCCGTGGCGTTTTCAACCGGCGCATAGGCGAGCGTGCTGCCCTGGCGATGCGCCAGGACGCGGAGGGGCATGGCGACCTCGCCCATGAGCACGGCGATAAGGTTGCGCCGCCCG
>JBGPZR010000085.1:0-7622 GCA_041493845.1 Terriglobia bacterium
ATTGTTCGAGCGGCATGCGCTCGCGGAACAGCGGTTCGAGATTGAGCTTTGCGTGCTTCAGCAGCTCCGTCATTTGCACCCAGGTCTCGAACATTCGCCGGCCGAAAATTCCCTGGACCGTCGCGCCTTTGAAGATCACATCGTTCACCAGATCGAGCGTGACCACATCCTTGGGGATTCCCAGCAGCGAAGCGCGCCCGCCGGGACGCAACATCTGAAACCCCTGGCGGATGGCCGCGGGATGGCCGCTCATTTCAAGCAGCACGTCTGCGCCAACGCCGTCGTCGGTGGCGGCTCGCACGCGCGCCACCACATCGACTGCGTTCGGGTCGAACACTTCATCCGCGCCCATTTTTTTCGCCAGCTCGCGCCGGTGGGGATGCACTTCGGTGACAAAAATCGAAGCGCAGCCGCTGGCTCGCGCGACGGCGATGGCCATCAGCCCGATGGGCCCGGCGCCGGTGACGACCACGTTCATCCCCGTGATTTCACCGGCGAGCACCGTGTGCACGGCGTTTCCCAGCGGGTCCATGATGGCGGCGTAGTGTTCGGGAATATGCGGATCGATTTTCCAGATGTTGCTCGCCGGAATGCGCACGAATTCGGCGAAGCAACCGTCCACGTCGAGCCCGATAATTTTCAGATACTGGCAGACGTGCGGCTGGCCCATGCGGCAGGGCCGGCAGTGGCCGCAGTTCAAATGCATCTCCGCGCTGACGAAATCGCCGGCGCGGACGGAAGTGACCTCGTCACCCACTTTTTCGACGATGCCGCAGAATTCGTGGCCGAAGGTCATCGGCGGGTGGATGCGAGTGGCGGACCAGGGGTCCCAATCGTAGATGTGCAGGTCCGTGCCGCAAATCGAAGCGGCGCGCACGCGAACGAGAACCTGCGTGGGACCGGGTGCGGGGACGGGAACGGATTCGATTTGCGCGCCACGCTGCGGGCGCATCTTGCGCAAAGCTTTCATCGTCGCGGTGGGCATTGGATACAGGCGGCCCGGCCGGATGCCGCCAAACGCACGATGTTAACACACGCTCTGGAGACTGGGGCGGCGAAAATCCAGCGCAGAATTCGGGGGCGCTGGCGGGCGGCATCCGCTACAATCGCCGCCGGCCGCGGTGCAGTTTCCGGACCAGGGCGCTCCGCGCGGAGAAAACGATTGGGCTTCGCACAACGCTTGCAGGAAATCCGCACCGGCTTCGAGCCCGCCTTCTGGGTGGCAAATTTCACGGAAATCTTCGAGCGGATCGCCTACTACGGCACCACCGCCGTGCTCGCCATCTACTTGAGCGAGCAGCTTCACTTCTCGGACGAGCTGACCGGCTGGCTCGTCGGCACATTCGGTCTGGTGGTTTATTTCCTGCCCATTCTTGGCGGCACGCTTGCGGACAGATTCGGTTTCCGGCGCGCCTTGCTGTTCGCCTACCTGATCATGACGGTGGGCTATTTTCTTCTGGGTTCGCTTGCGGCGCCCTGGATGGAATCGGTGCGCCACGCCATGGGAGACAAATGGCTGGTGCTGGCAATTTTGATGATTCCGGCCATGGGCCCCGGCGTAGTGAAGCCGTGTGTGGCGGGAACGACCGCGCGGGCGTCAAACGAAAACGTGCGCTCGATCGGCTACTCGATCTATTACACGCTCGTAAACGTGGGCGGCGCGCTGGGACCGATCATCGCTTTTATCGTGCGCAAGCAACTGGGCCTGGGAATCGCAAATGTGTTTCGCGTCGCTGCGCTTAGCGTTTTTCTGATGTTCTGGGTCACGCTTTTCTTTTACCGCGAGCCGCAGCGCTCTGGCGAAAAGCAGGTGGCGAGCGTCGGGGCGGCCCTGAAGAACATATTCGTGGTGCTGCGCAATTTGCGGTTTCTGATGTTTCTCGCCATTTTCGCAGGATTCTTTGCAATTTTCTGGCAGCAGTACATTTCCGTGCCGCTGTTTTTGCGCCGGTATGTGGATGCAAACGCAAATTTTGACCTGCTTCTCTCGGTCGACGCGATCGTGGTCATCTCCTCCCAGATTCTCATCGCGTTCTTGACGAGGAAATTGCCCGCCTTCGCGACCATGACGCTCGGATTCCTAATCACAAGCGTTGGCTGGATCCTGCCGGCGCTTCATCCTTCGATGGCGGTATTTGTCCTGACCCTTGTTTTCGTGGCGATTGGAGAAGTGATGCAGGTATCGCGATACTACGACTACATTTCACGCATCGCGCCGCCGGGACAGCAGGGGCTGTACATGGGGTATGCGTTTCTCCCGATTGGCATCGGCTATTTCATCGCCGGATGGTTGGGCGGGCATTTGTTGCACTATTTCGGCCAGGCTGGTCGCAATCCGCAGCAGATGTGGTGGGTGATTGCAGGCGTTGGGATCCTCTCAACACTCTTGATGGTGGTGTACGACAGGTTTGTGAAGCCAGCCTCCGCAACTCCAAGCGCGCAATAAGTCTAGTTCACCATGCGGCGGATGTTTTCGACGGCCTGGCGGGCAAGGGCATAACGCGGCTCGATACGCAGCGATTCGTTGAAACATTCGCGCGCGCGCTGGAGCATGCCTTTTGCGGCGTACGCGCGGCCTAGATTGAAATAAGGATAGTGGCGCGGGTCGTAACGCAGTGCCTTCGTGGCGCGCTCGAGCCAGAGGATGGCCTCGTCGAAGCGGCCCAGATCAATCAGGTAAGCGCCGATATCGTTGTAGGGATTTCCGAACTCGGGGTCCACTTCGATGGCGCGCTTGCACTCGGCGATGGCGTCGTCCACTTTGCCCTGGAAGTGATATGTCCAGCCGAGAAATGTGTGCGCCTCGGCGGTGGGATAAGTTTCCAGCGAATTCTTGTACAGCTCGACGGCGCGATCGAAATCCCGCTCCATCTGCGCCTGGTAAGCCTCCTGCAGCAGCTTCCAGGCTCGTTCGATGCGTTCGTTGGACATGATTTGCTTAACCCTGCGAGCTCGAAGATGATTTTTTGCCGACTGCCGCGATGGCTTCGTCGGTGGTAATCAGCCGGGCGCCGAGAGATTTCAACTCCTCGAGCGCACGACGCCCATCTTCAGCTTTGAGCGTGTCGATCGCGTCTTTCACGATCGAGACTTTGCGGCGCCGCTCGAGCAATCCCTTCGCGGCCAGTCGCACGCAGTATTCGGTGACCACGCCAAAGACCACGTATTCAACATCCTTGCCGAGCCGGTCCACGATCGCGCTTGCATGGGGGTTATCGAACACATCGAGCGTCTGCTTTTCGAGGATGATCTGCTGAAAAGTCAGCAGGTTTTTCGGGAGCTTGTATTTTTCGTCGTTCGGAACGGTGTAGAACGTCTGCGCCAGACCCTCGGGGATAATGCGGGCGCCCGGCGTTCCGCGAATGCAATGCGGCGGAAAAGTATGGAATTCCGGATCGTTATTTGAATGGCGGTCAGCGTCCGAAACGAGCAGCACATTCCCCTGGCGGGCCACGTCCACCAGGCGCTTGATATTCGGGATAAGTTTTTCCGCCCCCGCGACGTACAGTTTTCCGCCGGGGAGCATGAAATCGGCCTGCGTGTCCACTTCCCAGAAAATAGTCCGGCTCGATGCCATGAATCGGGAGGCCTCCCGGGCGTCCACGAATTATTCTAGCGCAGTGCGGCGGATGCGGCGGCGAACCTTTTCGAGCAGCGTCTCCAGGCGCTTGCTGTAGCGGACGGGATACACGGCGGCATGGTTGATCTGGCGGTAGCGTTGCGGGAGGCAGGCAAGGCCGGCCATGCACCGGTCACGCAACGCGCCGACCGATTCGACGGGCGCGAGGCGGCGGCCACCGCGCATCACTTCGATGAGCAACGGTGTGTTGCCGTTCGCAAGCTCGCCATCGAGCGCGATTTTGTCGCCCGAATATTTGCCGGCCGGCGTTCGAGAACGGAACACCTGCTTGCGGCCGGGATAGGTGACTTTCGCCATGCTCAGCTTGGCAGCCTCACGCACTTTCCCGGCGCGCTCGACTTCCACAAGCTTGTAGATCAAATTCAGGTGCGGCGCATCGCCAGGCGTGGCCAGCGCCGTTCCCACACCGAACGCGTCAATCGCAGCGTTTTTGGCGAGCAACGACGCAATTTTTGTTTCGTCCAGGTCGCCCGAAGCAAATATCTTCACGTCTTTCCAGCCGGCCCGGTCGAGTTCGCGGCGCACCCACCGGCTGTCTTTCGCCAGATTGCCGCTGTCGAGCCGGACGCCGGCGGGCTTGCGCCCCATGCCGATAATTTTTTTCACCGCGCTGCGCACGTCGTACGTGTCGAGTAGCAAGACGGCATGTTGCGGGAACGCATCGAGGAAATGACGAAATGCTTCCGTCTCGTCCTCGTGCGCCATGACCCAGGAATGCGCCTGGGTTCCATAGGTCTCCATGCCGAACTGCTGTCCGGCGAGAACATTCGAAGTGCCCTGCGCGCCGCCAATGGCTGCCGCGCGGGCGGCCAGAAGGCTTGCCTGGCTGCCGTGCGCGCGCCGGGCGCCGAATTCGACGATCTGCCGGCCCTGCGCAGCGGTGACCACGCGCGCCGCCTTGCTAGCAATCATGGTCTGGTAGCTGAGCGTCGCGAGTAGGTATGTTTCCATGATCTGCCCCTCAATGATCGGCGCAACCACGCGCAGCATCGGCTCACCCGGAAACAGCAGGGTTCCCTCGGGCATGGCCCAGACGTCGCCGGAAAAACGGAATTTCGCGAGGTACTCGAAGAATCCGTCGCGGATATTGCGGAAGACGGGATGGCGGCGGAGGTAGGCGATTTCGTCTGCGGTGAAATGAACATTTTCGAGGAACTCAAGCGCCTGCTCGAGTCCCGCGGCTACAAGATAATTGCGCCGCGGCGGAAGGTGGCGGACAAACAATTCGAATGTGGCGCGGGCTTCAAACCGTGTCTGCAGATAGCCCGCCGCCATCGTAAGTTCATAGAGATCGGTTAGAAGGCCTGAATGTTCACGCATGGGATTTGATTATTGGGGCGATCATCCGCGATCGCGCCGCAGCGTCAACCCGCCGTCCACCACGAGCGCCTGGCCGGTGATGTAATTGTCCGGCTCGAGAAAAAAACGCACCGCGCGCGCGACGTCTTCCGGGCGCCCGAATCTCGCGATAGCCCCACCGGCAATGTGCCGATCGTATTTTCCGGACTGAATGCTCGCGGCGGCCATGCCGGCGAGCGTGGCGCCGGGAGCGACCACGTTGACCCGCACGCGGTTCCAATGCTGCGCCAGAATCTGCGCCGCGTGCACCAGCGCTGCTTTGGGCGCGGCGTAATTCAAGCTCGACGGAAATACGGCCAGCGCCTGCATGGTGGCCAGCAGCACGACGCTGCCGCCATGCGCGCTTTTCTCCATGGCATCGCCCAAATCCCGCGCGAGCAGCACCGGGCCAACGTAATTTTTTTCCAACGACGCGAGCAGGGATTCGCGGTCGAGTTCCTGCCATGCCACGCGCGCCGGATCGCCCGGGAAAATTGCCGCGCCAGCGAGCGGCGCGCCTATCTTCGCGGCTGCTTCCAGATATTTCCGCCGAACTTCCGCCTCGGCGATATCGCCATCGACGAGCGCCAATTTTCCGCCGAACTGCTTTTCGATGGCGGCGGAAAGTTTGCCGGCCCTCTCGCGATTTTCCCGATACCCGACGATTAGATGCGCGCCCTCGCGCGCAAGGAGTGCAACCGTGGCGGCGCCCAGCCCGCCTGTGCCGCCGGCGACGACGACCGTCTTTCCCGCGAGCGCCTTCTCCGGAAATTCAAACTGGAATCGGCGGTAAGCCTCCGCCAGATTTTCATCCCAGTACGGAGAGGTCATTTTCCCTCATATATGGCCGAATTTCGGTCGATAGCTCGAGTCTGGACAGATGCCGCTGAACGATTGGGTGGACGAAAAGACAAAACCCCCAAGCCTCCGGAGCGAAGTGCTGCCGGGCATGCCTGAGGGTTTTGCCGCGAATCTGCGCGCCGGGCCTGGCTATTTCAATATGGCGTCTTTGAAAGCTTTCGCTGCGCGCAAACGCACAACGGTCTTAGCCTTGATCTTGATGGCTTCGCCCGTAGCCGGGTTGCGGCCCATGCGGGCTTTGCGGTGCGCCTTCACGGCGCGGCCGATGCCGGGGATCACGAATTTTCCCGCGCTCTTCGCTTCTTTCACTGCGAGGTTAAAGAGCTCATCAAAGAAAGCCACAACTTGTTTCTTGGAAACCGGCTTGTCCTTGGTGCTGACCTTTTCGGCCATGTGGGCAATGATCTTGGACTTGCTTAGCGGATTTGCCATCGAATTTCTTATTCCTCCTCAGAAGTGGTCCTGCGTTGGCCCCGGCGTCCGGGATGCCGCGTGCACTATAGCCGCACTGGGAATTGAACGCAAGCAAAAACATCAAAAAGAGGCCGAAAAATGGGCTTTTCCTCGACCTTCAATTTGAGGCACGCGCCTGCTACTGTGCGGCGAGCTGCTGGTAAAAAAGGGCCACGGCTTTGATGCCGCCGAAATAATTTTCGAGCGCGATGTGTTCGTCCGGCGCGTGCGCGTTTTCGTCGGGAAGGCCGAAGCCCATCAGCACGCAGGGAACCTTGAACGTGTCGTGCATTTGCGTGACGAAGGGAATCGAGCCGCCTTCGCGGATGAACACGGCCTTCTTCCCGAACCCGGATTCCAGCGCGTGAATCGCTTTCTGAAAAATAGGATGCGAATACGGCGCCACCCAGGGCTTGCCCATGCTGAGCACTTCGAATTTGCAATGCACCGTTTTCGGCAGCAGCTTGCGGATGTGCCGCTCCACCAGCCTGGCAATTTTCGCCGGGTCCTGATTGGGGACCAGACGGGTGGAAAGTTTTGCGTAGGCCTTCGCGGGAATCACCGTCTTCGCGCCCTCGCCGGTGTATCCGCCCCAGATGCCGTTCACCTCGAGTGTCGGACGCGCCCAGAGTCGCTCGACGATCGAAAATCCCTTTTCGCCGCAGAGTCCCGGAGCGCCCACCGTCTTGCGGAATTCCTTTTCTTTCCACGGCAGAGAATTCAACGCCTTGCGCTCCTGTTTTGAAAGGGCGGCGACGTCGTTGTAGAAGCCGGGAACGGTGACGCGGAAATTCTTGTCGTGAAGTTTCGCGATCGTCTCCGCCAGGATGGTGATGGGATTGGGAACGGCACCGCCAAACACGCCGGAGTGAAGGTCCTGTGCCGGCCCGGCGATTTCCATCTGATAATAATTGAGGCCGCGGAGGCCATAGGTGATGGAAGGAACGCCTTTCGCGAGCATGGAGGTATCGGACACCACGAGCGCATCGGCTTTGAGCCGTTCGCGATTCTGCTGAACGAAATCCCACAGGCTGACGCTGCCGACTTCTTCCTCGCCTTCGATCATCACTTTCACGTTGAGCGGGAGTTTCCCGGCTGTCTTATTCAAAGCTTCGAGCGCCTTCAGATGGATGTGCACCTGACCCTTGTCATCGGCAGTGCCGCGGCCAAAAAGATTGCCGTCGCGCACGGTGGGTTCGAAAGCGGGGCTGGTCCACAGCTCGAGCGGCTCGGCGGGCTGCACATCATAGTGACCGTAAAAGAGAATGGTCGGTTTCCCGGGCGCCTTCATGGATTCGCCGTACACAAGCGGATGCATCTTCGTCGGAAC
>JBGPZR010000339.1:0-3193 GCA_041493845.1 Terriglobia bacterium
TATTCAGCCGCCGTCCAAACCCTCCGCCCAGCAGCGTGACGTGAATCGTGATCGCTGAAGCCGGCAGACCAAGCGCGCTCACAAGAGCAGCGCCCAATCCGCCGGGATTCTGCACCGGCGCCCAGACCTCGCATTTGCCGTCGCGCATACTGGCAGTGCAATTCGGCGGCTCCATCGTGGTGTGCGCAAGAAACGGCAATTCGTATTCGGCTTCCACTTTTTTCGCGGCTCCCGCGAACGCTGCTTCCGGATCGCCGATCTTCCGCAATTCCTTGCCGTGCCCTTTCACCAGCTCCGCGCAAGTGGCGCGCTGTTTTTCCGTGTTTTCATCCGCACCCGCGCCCGCGTCCCAATCAACCGTGAGCGCGCGCCGCCCGGCAATGGCCTGCCACGTGGAATCTGCGACCACGGCCACGCCGCCCCAGAGATAATGCTGGTGCCCGGAATTTTCCTTGCGCTCTTCGCCGAAGAGCGGCGGCATTTCCACCGCTGGAACTTCCACCACCTTGCGCACGCCCGCCACGGCTTGCGCGCGCGTCGCGTCGAATTTCTTCACGCGGCCGCCAAACACCGGCGGGCGCGCCACTGCGGCATAAAGCATTCCCGGAACTTTCGTGTCGATGCCGTAGTGCGCCTCGCCGATGACGATGTATTGGCCATCCACGCGCTTCTTTTTCGTGCCGACGATGCGATAGTCCTTCGGATCTTTCGGCGGGGTATCTTTGGGGACTGGCAGCGCGGCAGCTTTCGCCGCGAGTTGGCCATACGTGAGCTGGCGTTTTGTTTTCGCGTGGAGCACTGCGCTGTTGCGCGTGCTGCATTCGCTTGCGGGAACATTCCAGGTGTTTGCAGCAGCGGTGACCAGCATCGCTCGTGCGGTCGCACCTGCCTGGCGCAGCGGATCCCAGGACGAGCGGATGCTCAGACTGCCACCGGTGGTCTGGTCGCCATACTTGGAATCGAGATCCCCCTGTTCGATTTTCACGCGCGACCAATCCGCGTCCAATTCCTCCGCCAGAATCATGGCCAGCGAAGTGCGCGGCCCCTGGCCCATCTCTGAACGCGCCACCCAAAGATGAATATTGCCGTTCGGGCGAATCTCGATGAACGCATTCGGCGTAAAATTCTTTCCCGTCGCTTCGGCGCCGTGCGCCGGAAGATAAAATCCGATCAGCAAGCTTGTGCCGCCCGCTGCACCGGCTTTCAAAAAATAGCGCCGGCTCACCTGCATGAGATTCCTGGTTGCGGAGTTCATCGCGCCCCTCCCGTCGCAGCTTTTTTCGGCGCGGTTGCGCCAGGCGCGTGCTTCGACGCAGCCTGATGAATCGCGGCACGAATGCGCTGATAGGTGCCGCAGCGGCAGATGTGGCCGGAGAGCGCGTCGTCAATGTCCGCATCGGTGGGCGCGGAGTTTTTCGCGAGCAGCGCGGCCGTGGTCATGATCATGCCCACCTGGCAATATCCGCACTGCGGCACCTGCTCCTCGATCCACGCAAGCTGCGCGGGGTGGCGCCCGTCAGGCGAAAGGCCTTCAAACGTGGTAATGCTGCGGCCGGCGACCGCGGAGATTCGCGTGGTGCAAGAGCGCGTGGCCTCGCCGTCCACGTGGACGGTGCATGCGCCGCAAAGAGCCATGCCGCAGCCGAATTTCGTGCCCGTCAATCCGAGCGTGTCGCGAAGCACCCAAAGCAAAGGCGTGTCGGGGCTGACTTCGACGGCGTGCGCTTTGCCATTTACGGTGATCGGTATCGCGTCCATTCGTTTTCTCCCGGCATCTGTCGCATGGAACTCTATGTGCAGACCGTGGAAAAATCAAATCGTCTTTCGCCCGCGGAAGCGCAGACGCGGGGTGCGAAAGCGACTCGCGGAGCGGCAGCGAAAAAGGTAAGATTATGCCCTCGAATTGAACCAAAGGAGCCCGCATGAGCGCGACACCCGCCGCAACGCCTTCTGCTTCGACCGTAGCTGCCATCAAGGAAAAGGCCAGGCTGCTGAGCATTTATTCCATGATGTCCACAACGGCGGCCGGCTCCGGGCATCCGACCTCTTGCATGTCGGCAGCAGAACTTGTCGCCGGAACTTTCTTTTACGCGATGAAGTTCGACGCGAAGAATCCAAACTCTCCTGATGCGGACCGTTTTGTGCTTTCCAAAGGTCATGCGGCGCCGGTGCTCTATGCGGCGCTCGCCGAAGTGGGAGTTTTCCCGGTTTCGCGCGTGATGACGCTGCGCGAGTTTTCGAGCGAGCTCGAAGGGCATCCCACCCCGCGCGTTCCCGGCGTTGACGCTGCGACCGGATCGCTTGGCCAGGGCCTCTCGGTGGGCGCGGGCCTGGCGATTGGCGCGCGCATGGATAAGAGCCCGACGCGCGTGTACGTGCTGATGGGCGACGGCGAAATGGCCGAGGGGCAGGTGTGGGAAGCAGCCGCCTTTGCGGGCCACTACAAACTCGACAATCTGACGGCGCTTGCCGACGTGAATGCGCTGGGCCAGAGCGATCCCACCATGTACGAGCACGACATGGAAACGTATCGCCGGAAATTCGAGTCAGAGGGCTGGGCGGCCGAAGTGGTGGATGGGCACGACGTGACTGCGGTTCTGGCCGCGCTTGACCGCGCGAAAGCAACCAAGGGACGCCCGCAGGCCATTATTGCGCGCACCGTCAAGGGCCACGGCTTCAGCCAGGTTGCGGGCAAACTGCACTGGCACGGAAAGCCGCTCTCGAAAGAACAGCTTGCCGAAGCGCTCAAGGAGTTCGGAGGCGCGCCGATGGTTCCCCCCGATCCCGGAAAATCCTACGAGCGGACTTCGCTGCCAAAACCTCCTGATTTCCCTGCGCCCCCCGCTCCGGATTACGCGGCCGGGGCGAGCGTGGCTACGCGCGAAGCCTACGGGTACGCGCTGAAGCGGATCGGCGCCGTGAATCCGCACCTCGTGGCGGTTTCGGGCGACGTCAAAAATTCCACGTTCTCGGAAATTTTTCAGAATGCCTATCCCGACCATTTTTTCCAGGGTTACATCGCGGAGCAAAATCTGGTGAGCCTGGGCGTGGGGCTGGCGGCGCGCGGCAAAGTGCCTTTCCTTGATACTTTCGCCTGTTTCCTTTCGCGCGCCTACGACAACGTGCGCATGGCGGCCATCAGCCGGAGCAACATCAATCTTTGCGGCTCGCACTGCGGCGTTTCGATCGGGGA
>JBGPZR010000433.1:0-2300 GCA_041493845.1 Terriglobia bacterium
ATCGTCCACGATAAGAATTGTACGCATCACGTTATCGTGCCTCTCCTTCCGCAAGCGGCAGGGTCAAACGAAACCGCGTTCCCTTCCCATTTTTCAGCGGGCTTTCGCAGGCGATTGTGCCGCCCATTTCGGCCACCCGCCGCGCGACAATCGAAAGCCCCAGACCCGTGCCGGTCGCTTTCGTCGTAAAAAAAGGCTGAAAGATTTTGGCGCGCAGCTCCGGCGAAATTCCCGGGCCGTCATCTTCCACAAGAATTTCCAGGCGGTCGTCGCGACGCGCCAGGCCAACGCGCACCCGTCCGCCGTTCGGCTGCGCCTCAATGGCGTTGACGATCAGGTTCGACAATATTTCGCTCAGCGCGTCCTCGGAGGCGACCACGGAAATTTCTTCCGACGGCTGGTCGAATTCAAGGCGCACATTCCGGCGCTCCGCATCATGGCGGAAAAGAATGGCCGTCTGCTTCGCCAGCGCGATGGCGCCCACACGCTGCCCGTTCACCGATGGCTTTGCGAAGTGCAGCAGTTGCGTAAGCTTCGCATTCATACGGTCAATCTCGGTGACCACGAGCGCGCAGTCGCGGCGCACATCGAGCGGGAGATTGGGGTTTTCGAGCTGCACTTGCAACACCGTTTTCATCGAACTCAGCGGGTTGCGCAAATTGTGCGATACGCTTGCGGCCATTTGGCCGAGCAGCGCGAGCCGCTCGCGTTCCGCCAGCTCGCGCTCCAGGCGCAGCTTGTCCTCGATCAAGCGGCACAGATCCACCATCGCCGGCAACTGCTCCGCGAGAAATTCGAGCGATGCCGTGGTCTCACCGGTCAGGTACGAGCCGGTCGAGGCAGCTTCCAGCAGGCCGATCTCTTTGCCGTCCTGCACCAATGGCACTTGCACCGTGTGGCCGAGTCCGCCGGGAGCTTCCAGAGGTTTCCATTGCGGGTCGCGCGGAATTGAAATTCGCAGCGCTGCGAGGCCAAACTCATCGCGAATGCGGCGCTCAGCATGCGCCACCAGCGGCTCAAGTTCGCCATGACGCGCTCGCTCTTGGAGTTCGACTGCCAGTTTCTGCATGCGGCCGAATCGCTCTTGATGCGCGCGGTGCAAAGCAGGTCCGATCACGCGCTCCAGCGGCTCAAACAGAAAAATCAGCACGAACAGCAGAATGCTCGCCGTCGCTTCGGGAGGCAAAGCAGCTTCGAGCCAGACGCTGACGCGCCGCACAAGCGCAAGATAGAGCAGCGCCAGAAATGTTGCCGAAAGTGCGTAAACGAGATTTCGTTGCGCGCCGAAATCGAGGAAGTTGTGCCGCAGCGTGTAGTAAATCAGCACCGCTCCTGGAACAACACCGCTGATTGCCGCGGCAGTCACGACGCACTCGGCACCGATGGACGCGGAGGGCATCACCTGCTGCAGAATCAAAATCGCAGCGGTCAGGCATGTCCCGGAAAGCAACCACTGAAAAACTCCGCGCTCGGTCGGGTTCTTTGCGGACTTTGCAATGTTCAACTGCAAAGGTGTGGCGATGAGGGCGGAAGCCATGATGACGAAGCCCGCCTCCCGCACCAAAGAATCTAGAATCCCTGCCATCCCCAAATCGGCGTGCCTGTGATACGCCATCGCAGCCTGCGCGATAATCCCCACCGGCGCCAAATAAAGTGAAATGGAAAGAGCCTTCATCCAGGCGGGAACGGTGACGTTCTGCACTTGCCGCTGGTACTCCGCATGGCTGTGGGCAACCAGTGGCGGCAACACCAAAATTCCGAGCGCGATCATAGCTTCGTAGAAAAGTCTCGTGACCTTGGGGAGAGAGGCATACTGAATTTGCGCATTTACTTCAAGCAGACCACCGGCATAAATCAGGAAAAGCGAGAGAACCAAGAAAAAAAACAGGCGCTCGAACAGACGCGGGCGGCGGTGGCCCAAAATCAGAGCCAGAAGAAACAGATACACCAGTGTCCCTGCGGTGAAGCTGATCAAGCGCGCATAGAAAAGAAAGTGCACCCAAGCGCCTCTGAGGTTTGGATTCTAGCCCTGCTGAATTTGCAACTCAATGGCCAAGTGTCGGAATAATCGGACATCTCGTATATGATTGTAAAGGCTTTACTTAATAGACCAGCAAGAGCCGGAATGTGACCCCGCAACTGTCATGTTTTTCCTTGACAGTCACCGCCACTCTGCTATATTAGCACTCGCTTGAGAGGAGTGCTAAACGGCCTTCTACTCCTCTGCGCTCCTCCTCGAGCAATTCTGAGTACTCCATCGGAGGATTTGAAAACATGGCAGTCAATATCACGCCACTACA
>JBGPZR010000324.1:0-3385 GCA_041493845.1 Terriglobia bacterium
CCGGAAGGTGTCAGCCTCGGAGTGCATCTTACGAAGACGCTTTGGGGGAATGTCCTTGTCGGCCCGACTGCGAAGTACATCGAGGACAAAAATGATTACGAACGCGACCGGCAGCCCGTGGAGGAATTTGCCCGGGGTGCGAGCCTGCTCTTGCCCGGACTCGAACCAGCCGACCTGGTTCAGGCATATTCCGGGATCCGCGCGAAGTTAATGCCTCCTCCAGGCTCGCATCCAGCAGAGGGCAAAGGAAAAGGCGTCGCTGATTTCATCATTCAACGCGATCCGCAGTTTCCTTCTGTCATCCACCTTATCGGAATCGAATCGCCGGGGCTCACCTCGGCTCCTTCTATCGCCGAGCATGTCAGGGACCTGGTTGCCGAAATTCTAGGCTAAACCATCGCGCCCCTGCGCATTCTTCACCTAAATGCCACCGGGCGCGGCAGCACTTGCGCAACGCACGGCGCTGTTTCGTTTCGGAAGGTAGCGGCGCATTGTAGAATGCCCGCTTCGCGGAATTCAGAGATGGAAAATCTCTGAATGTAGAAAGCGCTGTAGCTGGTTTGCTGCAGGGTCGCAATACCAGGTAAGGATCCATGTACATTCTCGGCTTATCGGCGATGGGGCATGATCTGGCCGCGGCGCTGTTGTGTGATGGCAGTATTGTCGCCGCCATCGAAGAAGCAAAGCTCGCTCGCACCCGCTCAATCGAAGCCGTTCCTCAATCCGCGATCCGTTTCTGTCTCGACCAGGCCAAGACCGACTGGCGCAACGTTGAATGCGTAGCCATCGCGAGTCGCCCGGCCCACAAGTGGAGCCGCCAGGCGCTCTTTCGTGCGCGCCTCGCGCCGCTCGCTCCCATTTCCAGCGCGTACTATTTGAACAAGGCATTCGGTGAGTTGGGTCGCGACCTGAACAATTTCCTTATCCTTCGGCGTTTGGCCGGGGGCTCACCGGACCGTATCGTGGGGCTTGACCATCATTTGTGCCACGCGGCCAGTGCTTACTACGCCTCGCCATTTGACCGCGCATTGATTGTGGTGCTCGACGAGCAAGGAGACGGCCGCACGGGCTTCGCGGGCCTTGGTGAAGGCACGCGCATCCGCGAGCTCAAATCCGTTCCACTCCCGCATTCACTCGCTTGGGTCTATACCCAGGTCACGCAGCTCCTGGGCTTCTCCCCGCACGCAGAGGAGCACAAGACTCAGTGGTTGAGCCTCGCCGGCGAACCCGTTTTCGCCGATCTCTTCCTTCAGATTCTGCGGCGCGATCCCGCCGGGCCTCCCCACCTGAATAAGAGGTTCTTCAATCGCGGATTCTCCGGAAAGCTTTGCTTCAGCCAGGAGTTTTACAACAGCCTGGGAATTCCCGGCCCGGCGGACCCACACCTGGACGACGCCATCCGGGCAAACATCGCGACAAGTCTGCAGAAGGCCTGCGCTGTCGTCGTCAGCGAATGGCTCGGCTCGTTACGGGGCCAAACGGGCACTCGGACTCTGTGTATTGCCGGAGGATTATTCCTCAATCCTCTCCTCGTTGCCGCCATCGAGGCGAACACGGGCTTTGACCAAGTATTCGTACAGCCCGCCGCAGGGAACGAGGGTACTTCACTGGGAGCCGCTTGGTTGGCATGGCACCAGATCATGAACCGGCCACGCGTGGAGCCCCTGTCCAGCGTATTTTGGGGGCCTGCCTATTCCAACGAAGCCATCAAGCAAGTGCTCGACAACTGCAAGTTGCCCTATCGCTGGTGCAATACGGAGGATCAGCAGATCGAGGAGACGCTCCGTCTTCTTCAGGCCGGAAAAATTGTCGCGTGGTTTCAGGGCGCGACTGAATTCGGCCGGCGCGCGCTCGGCCATCGGAGCCTGCTCGCATCTCCCTGGGCTCCCTATGTAAGGGAGAATCTGAATGATTACGTCAAGCACCGGGAGGCTTTCCGGCCGTTTGCTCTGTCCGTCCCGGAGGACGCCTGTGCCGACTATTTCGACTGTTCGATGAACGGACGATTCATGGCCACGATGGCAAAGGCAAACGAGAAGGGGCGCAAGCTGCTCGAGGCGCTTCCGGAAGGATTCCTACTGAAGGATAATCTCGTACGCTTGCATGTGGTAACAGCAGAAGCGAATCCACTCTTTTGCAAACTTCTCAAACGCTCCGGTGAAAGAGGGCCAGCCCCCATACTCGTCAACACGTCCTTCAACTTATTCGGCGAGCCCCTCGTCGTGACGCCTCGCGACGCGGTGCGGAGCTACTTCTGCTCCGGTGCGGACGCACTCCTCATCGGAAATTTCCTCCTCACGAAGACATAAGAAACTGCTGCGGCTGAAAAAAGCGCAAGGCGGAAGCCTCACCAAATTGGCGTGCACATCTCGAAGTTGTCTCGCCCTGGACCGGTTTGGCCGTCAGGCTGTGAGTACTCTCCCGGGGAAGCGCACGTTGCGTGCCTTGTTTGCGATTCGAAGAGTGGTCTCGATTGGCATGGACTCGAAATCCGGAGCCCGCATTTTGAGCGTGCGTCGTTCGATGGCAGGAGCATCATCTTCCAGGATCATTGGCCGCATAAATCCTGCCGCCCGCCGGGCCAGCTCCGCCCGGCTTTCGACGCCAAACTTGCTCAGCAGCGTCGAGATGTGGAACTTCACGGTTCGCACCGTGATATTCAACTCCGCCGCGATTTCCTTGTTCGCGCAGTTGTCCATCACGGAGTGGAGCACTTCCCTTTGCCTCGCGCTCAAGGACGCCGGGCAAGCAACCGCTCGCCCTTCCTTCAGCAGTTCTTGGGCGAGCGTGACCAGCCTATCCACAAATGACCCTTCGGCCGGGACCATGATCTCGAAATCGCCAGGGTCCTGCCCGCGAACCAGGCACTGCATGGCCAGCAACCCCGCGATTCTCTCCACGGTGCAGTCGTAATCGGCATTCGAGGCCGCACGAAACTGCGCCACACCGGTTGTTTTCTCGCAGAAAACAAACAGGTTAGACAAATTCGCTTCCCGCTTCTTCTGCTGTTGTACGAGCCTCGGAAATGCGCGGACTTTCTTCACAATGAGCCTTCCCGTCTGCTTGCCCAGGACTGCATTCGGCGAAGCTGGAGTGGTTTTGCTGTTGCGTCTAGTTAGTGCGACAAGTTTGCGTTGCATTGTTCACAGGAACTGCAGCGACTCTCAGGAGATCGTAAGCTTCGATCTCCCTCGGAACCGAACCGCATTCCCAACTGCTGGGCCTAAGAGAGTTTCAGCGTCGCAGGTGCAATGCCAAAGATTGTCAATTCCTTAAGCGGCTCAAATTGAGACAGATAACCCCTGCCGCGCCTTAAAGCCCGAAAAATCCACAAGTAGAAAGTTCCCGCACACTGAAAAATCTGCCGTGCCCTGCGCTCTCCGAC
>JBGPZR010000292.1:0-3703 GCA_041493845.1 Terriglobia bacterium
GAAAATTCCGACTGCAATAAATACAACGATGGCGGTCACCTTGATCGATGAAAACCAGTATTCGAATTCACCGAATCCGCCGACCCCAAACGCGTTTACCGCGACGATCAGAGCTGCACTCGCAACAACCCAAATCCACAGCGCCGTTTGCGGAAACCACCACTGGCAATACGTGGCCACGGCGGTCGCTTCTCCACCGATCGCAATGCACTGCGCGGCCCAATATGTGTAGCGGACGGCGAAGCCAGCCCACCGCGAAACGTATAGCTCGGCATAGAGTCCGAACGAGCCGGCGGTGGGATGCGCCACCGCCATCTCGGAAAGCACGCCCATCATCAGCAGCGCAATGATCGCGCCGATCAAGTAGCTCAGTATGACGCCTGGGCCGGCGGTGCGCACGGCGAGCGCGCTTCCGAGGAACAATCCGGTGCCGATCGCGCCGCCAATCGCGATCATTCCCATCTGGCGCGCGGTGAGTTGGCGGGCAAGGCCGCCCTCGCGTGCCAGTGAGGCCGCCGGATCGTTCTGCGCGAGGTCGTTGGTCATCGTCATGGCGCGGCCGAAGCGCTGGGCAGGATTCAAAAATGTGACCGTGACACTGTGCATCGGTTCGAAGAAAAATCCAACGCTTGGAGCGAAAATATTTTCACTGATTCCAATGGTTTTGGAGTCGAAGGTTTGGTGGATGTGACCGGGATCGAGCTTACGATCCCAGTTTGCGAACTCAAGCTCAAGATAGAAAGTCGTTGGTCCGATTCGGCTTATACTGCGCGAGTGACATCGGTCACTGAAGCGGGTGTTGGCAATCACGGATTGACCCTCGGGATTCGAGTACAAGTAGAAGGCCGAGTGGCGGAGACTGTAGACGGGAGAGAGCGGGTATGGCTACAAGGTCCGCAAGGACGAGGCTGGGCCAACCGCTAGACGCGGAGAGCACCGCGTTCAGCAGCTACCCGGGTCCGAGCTTTATATGAACTCCGCTACCCCGTTTCGAGCCAGCGACCGGGCGCGAACGCCGACTGCTGCGCCCAGCGCGAGAGATACTCGCCAAGGGACCACCAAGCACCCGGGCCTCCCGCCCCGCGCCGGAGATTCATTCCTCTGGAAGTCCTTGCGACAGTGGGAGAGTGAAACCTGGATAGCCGGCATCACCATCGCGGGGATATTTCTGCACTTGGTTCTTCGATTTCTGTTTGCGGCGCCTCGCACGGTCTGGTTGTTTCCCCTCTGGGTCATCTTACTCGTCGGCGGTGCCCCGCTTCTTTTCGCTTTGGCAAGGAGGGCGTTCGCAGGCGAGTTCGGTTCTGACCTCCTGGCCGGCATATCCATTCTGACTTCAGTTTTACTTGGTGAATATCTCGTCGGAGCAATCGTCGTTCTGATGCTCTCGGGTGGAACGGCCTTGGAAAAATCCGCGATGCGGCGCGCATCTTCTGTCCTGGATGCTTTGGCGAAGCGGATGCCGAGCAGCGCGCACCGCCGGGACGGGAGTGAGCTTGTCGATGTGGCGCTGAGCGAGATTGCTGTCGGTGACCTGCTGGTGGTTTTCCCGCATGAAATCTGCCCGGTGGATGGCGTCGTGGTCGAGGGTCACGGCAAGATGGACGAAGCATATCTGACCGGCGAGCCGTTTGAGATTTCAAAGGTACCGGGGTCGGCGGTGTTATCGGGAGCGATCAACGGCGAGACGGCACTGACGATCCGAGGCGAGAAGCTTGCGGTGGATTCCCGCTATGCACGGATCATGGAGGTAATGCGCGACACCGAGCAGCGCCGGCCGCGCCTGCGCCGGTTGGGAGACATGCTGGGCGCGTGGTACACGCCACTGGCGGTCAGCGTTGCGGCTGTCGCATGGGTTCTGAGCGGCGAATCCACGCGTTTCCTCGCGGTGCTGGTAATTGCGACACCGTGCCCGTTATTGCTGGCGATTCCGGTGGCCATCATCGGCGCGATCTCGGTGTCCGCGCGCCGTGGAATCGTGATTAAGAATCCGGCGGTGCTCGAGCAAATCGATCAGTGCCGCTCGCTGATCTTCGACAAAACTGGGACACTCACGTGTGGCAAGCCGTCGCTCTCCGAGATCACCTGCGCGCCATTGTTTCAGGAAAAGAAAGTGCTGCAACTCACGGCCAGCCTCGAGGTTTATTCGAAGCATCCACTCGCCAGCGCGATCGTCGAAGCGGCGCGCAAGGCGCAGTTGCCTCTCGAAGCGGCCTCCGAAATCAGCGAACGGCCCGGCCAAGGGCTGCGCGGGATCGTAGGGGGCCGAGAAGTGCTGCTCACCGGGCGAGCGAAGGCCGAGGGGCAGGGCTGGGATTTGCCGCCTGCAGCGAATGGGCTCGAGTGCCTGGCGTTCGTGGACGGCAAATTCGCAGCCGCATTTCGATTTCACGACGCGCCGCGGTCGGACAGCCGGTTGTTCCTGCATCACCTCCGGCCGCGTCACGCCGTGCACAAGGTGATGCTCGTTTCGGGAGATCGCGAATCGGAGGTGCGCTACCTGGCGCAGGAAGTCGGCATACAGGATGTGTATTACAGTAAGAGTCCGGAAGAAAAAGTGGAAATTGTACGCGCTGAAACGCAGCAGCAGAAAACGCTTTTTGTCGGCGATGGAATCAATGACGCCCCGGCCATGCAGGCAGCGACCGTCGGCGTTGCATTCGGGCAAGCCAGCGATATCGCCGCGGAAGCAGCCGATGCGGTGATCCTGGAGACGACACTCGCAAAGGTGGACGAATTAATCCACATCGGCCGTCGATTTCGAGCGATCGCTTTGCAGAGCGCGGTCGGCGGCATGGCATTGAGCTTGATCGGGATGATTGCCGCGGCGCTGGGATATTTGCCGCCCCTCGCGGGTGCAGTGGCGCAAGAGATCATTGATTTGGCGGCCGTGCTGAATGCCGTGCGGGTCTCGCTTCCCCCAGCTCATCTGACAGATTTCTGAGCATAAAAACGCATCGCTGCCCATAAATTTTGCTTGGCAAAAAGTGGGCGTAGCGGGCACACTGTTTTCCCCTTCCAACCAGGTGGCCATGCCATGAGCCGACGCTCCGCCTTCGAATGCATGTTTGAACCGCAATCTGTTGCTGTGATCGGCGCGACCGACCGTGAAGCAAGCGTAGGGCGCACGCTGATACAGAATCTCCTCAACGGTCTGTTTCACGGCACGGTATATGCGATCAACCCGAAGCGTGAAGAAGTCCTCGGCCTGCATTGCTACAAAGATATCGCGAGCGTGCCGGAGAAAGTGGATCTGGTGGTGATCGCGACGCCGGCGCCGACAGTCCCCGCGATGATCGGAGAATGCGTGGACGCCGGGGTGCGATCTGCCGTGGTGATCTCGGCGGGATTCAAGGAGCGAGGCGCGGAGGGCGCGCGGCTGGAGCAACAGATTCAGGAGCAGTTGCGCCGCGGGAAAATGCGGCTGATCGGCCCGAATTGCCTGGGAATTATGAATCCGCTTGCCGGGTTGAATGCCACCTTCGCCCATGACCTGGCGCGGCCGGGCAGCGTGGCATTTCTCAGCCAGAGCGGGGCGCTGGAGACAGCCATCCTCGATTGGAGCCTGCTGGAAAAGGTCGGATTCAGCGCGATCGTTTCGACCGGTTCGATGCTGGATGCCGGTTGGGGCGACCTGATCGACTACTTCGGCGAAGATCCCGAGACGCACAGCATATTGATTTATATGGAATCGGTGGGTGAC
>JBGPZR010000030.1:0-11513 GCA_041493845.1 Terriglobia bacterium
CAATTCGACGCTCTCGGAGGCTTCCGTGCTCGGCTTCGAGTACGGCTTCAGCCGCGATTTTCCGGAAGCGCTAGTGCTGTGGGAAGCGCAGTTCGGCGATTTCGCAAACGGGGCGCAGATCATCATTGATCAGTTCGTCGTGGCCGGCGAGGACAAATGGAATCTACTCTCCGGAGTCGTGCTGCTGCTGCCGCATGGTTATGAAGGGCAGGGCCCGGAACATTCGAGCGCGCGGATTGAACGGTTTCTGCAGCTTGCAGCGCGCGACAATATTCAAATCTGCCAGCCTTCCACCGCCGCGCAATATTTTCACCTGCTGCGGCGCCAGGCACTGCGCGCGTGGCGCAAGCCGCTGGTGGTTTTCACGCCGAAAAGCATGCTGCGGAATCCGGCGGCCTCGTCGTCACTCGCGGAACTTGCCGCCGGACGGTTCCAGCCGGTGATTCCCGATCGCGGTGATGGCACGGCCGAGCGCGTCCTGCTGTGCACCGGAAAAATCGGTCACGAACTCCTGGCCGAACGGAAGCGCCGCAAAAACGATTCCGCCGCCATCGTCTTCCTCGAGCAACTGTATCCGTTTCCGGAAGCAGAGCTGGCGGCGGAGATGGACCGCCACTTGAGCGCGCGTGAATTCGTGTGGGTGCAGGAAGAGCCGGCCAACATGGGAGCGCTCGCGTTTCTGTTGCCGCGGCTCGAACGACTGGCGCGCGGGCGCGCAGTGCTCTCGGTGAAGCGTTCGGCCAGCGCCAGCCCGGCCACCGGTTCCCACAAAGCGCACGAAATGGAGCAGCGCACGCTTCTCGCGCTGGCCTTCGGAGGCGCCGTCAAGAAATGAGCCGCTGGAATTATTTTCGTGAAACGATCACGGTCTGCGGCATTCCGGTCAGCGGAAATTGTTCGCTCGCTGAAAAACCCGCATCGCTAAACATTCGTTCGTACTCGGCGAACGTGTAGGCATCGCCCTCCGGCGTCGATGCCAGCATGATGAGCGCGAACGAAGCTGCGGTCGGCGGCGACACGCGATCTTCGTTGGGAACGAATTCTAGTGTGACCGCGCGCCCGTTGGGAGCGAGTGACGCTCTCACTTTTCGCAAAAGCATTTCGATCATCACGGGATCGAAATGGTGGAGGATGTTGGTCAGCAGGATCAGGTCGTAGCCGGGTCCGAAATCAACATCGAATGCGCTGCCCGGGATCTTGTGATACCGCGCTGCGATGCCCGCCTTCGCCGCGTTTTCCGCGGCCACCTCCAGCACGCGCGGCCAGTCGAGCGCAAAAATTTCCGCGTTGGGATTGTGCTTCGCGAGAGTGATGCCAAACATTCCGTGACCCGCGGCGATGTCAAGCACTTTCCATTTCTCACCCGCATCGGCTTTCACAATTCCAGCAATCGCTTCCGCCGCAGGAATCATCATCGGCGCCATGGATCGCGCGAATCCCACCCAGTTGGGATTGTCCGGATCAGCCGTGGCTTTATCGCCCATCAGGGTGCCGCCCTTGCGCACGACGGCGGCCAAATCTTTGGAGGATTCCATCACTTCAGGCAGTGTGAGAAATCCAGTGACCGAACCCATGTAACCAGGCGAACGGCGATCCAGAAAAACTGCGGAATCGCTCGTCAGGGCGTACTGCTGGCCGCTCTTCGTCAGGAAGCCGATGATCACGAGATAGTCGCACAGAATGCGCATGCCTCGTTCAGCAGCCTGGCACCGTTTCGCAAGCGCAGCGGCGGTTTTTGCACCCTCACCGATTGCGGTGAAGATATCGAGCTCGATCGCACCTTTGAGCGCTGCGGTTCGCTGATAGGCGTTGAGTGTTGCAAATATCAACTCGGGGTTAGGCTGGGATTGCCCGGTCGGTGAAGCCATCTGGAGTTCCTCCTGAGAAATGGAATGCGTTACTTGGCCTGCGAATTCATGTCAAAGCACCAGTGAACGAATTCGGACTTGTACCGCTCGGCGACGGATGCTGGCACGTCCGGTTCATTTACATGCTGAAACTCAAAATGGATTTCGCCGTCGGCGTTCACCGTGCCGAGCAGAAAGCCATACACATTTGTTTCGGCAGCGCGCGCCTTCGATGAATCCGGCGGCAGAGCATAGCGCACGGCGCCGGCGGTGCCGACGATCCATCCCGGCAGAACTCCGCCGTTGGCGCGCCAATAGTCGGTGTTGAAAATGCCGTCCATGAAGTAGTGCGAGTGGCTGGCCAGGATGTAAACGCGCTTGTGCGCGTCGTTTTGTGCTTTCAACAGATCCGCATAGACGCGCCGGCCGCTCTCCGTTCCGGCAGCGGATTGATTCATGCTATGGCTCTTGGAGATGCTTTCGGGGAGCGCTTCGTGCATGCCGGCAACGATGGCCTTGATTTGAGGGTTCGACGAATCGGCGAGGAGAATTTTTTCGAACCAGGTGAGCTGGTCCGAATCGAATTGATCTCCGGTTGCGTTGTCGAGATTGATGAAATCCACGCCACCGGCGATCCAATGGTAGTAAGTTTTCAGTTTGTGATCGCTCGGGTCGTCCAGAAGACGCTGTTTGCGCAATGGCTGCTGCCCGAGCCAGTCGGCGAACTGGATGATGTACTCCTCGCGTGTTTTCGGAGGAATGGTTTCGTGATTGCCGATGCCGAGAAAAACCGGGAAGTGGCCGAAGGGAGCGATCTGATTTTGCAGGAAGTCGTCCCAGGCAAGTTGTTCGTAGTCGGCGATGCTGATCGGTTTGGCGAGGTGTTCAGGCTGGTGCTGGATGTCCTCGTCGAAATTGTAGATGGCGCGAAAATCACCCAGATGCCAGTAAAAGGATGCGCCGCTCTGCTTCACCCGGGCGGCGATCGCCGGCATGACGACATCGCCGCAATTTCTGGAATCGCCGGAAACGGCGAAGGTGAATGAGCCTGATTTCAGGTCTGCGAGGGTGGATTTTTCTCGATCGGCGGTCTGCGCGAGCGCTTCGCCATTTGCCGCCGCAAAAAGCGCAAGCGTAAAAAGTATTGCAGGAAATGTGATTCGGCGTTTCATCCATGCACCTCGCAATCCAACCACCGTCGCGAGCTATTGTCTCGCGAGGGAGCGCGCGAACGCAATCGCCATGCTGTCGAAATAATTTTGATATGGGCTCGAATTCGCATACATTTCCTTGGCACACCGAGCGCGTGCAGCACAAATCATTGCCGAGGCGGACCGAATGCAAGTGCAACCCTTTGAACTCGAACGCTGGCAGTCCATCTGGGAAAACAAAGTCGAACTGAATATTTCCGAGAGCGGCGTCCATCCGCTCACCACGGCGGAGCTGGTGCCGGATATGGACATGCTGCGAGCGGTGTTGGAAGTGCCGCAATGTTATCCGCAGACGAACGGAAGCGAAGAGTTGCGCGCAAAGATTGCGGCAATGTATCCGGCTGCGGGCGTGGAAAACGTCCTGGTCACCTGCGGCGGATCGGAAGCGAACTTCATTTCCACCTGGGCGCTGATAGAGCCGGGCGACGAAGTGGTGTTCATGCTTCCGAATTACATGCAAATCGCGGGACTGGCGCGGGCGTTTGGCGCCACCGTGAAGCCATTGTGGCTGCGCGAGAAACTTGAGTGGGGAATTGATCTCGACGATTTGCCGCGGCTCATCACTCCGAAAACGCGCCTGGTGGCAATTTGCAATCCGAATAATCCTACCGGCTCGGTGCTGAGCAAAGTAGAACGCGAGGCCATCGTGGCGGCAGCTGCGAAAGTGGGCGCGTGGATTCTCGCGGATGAAATTTATCGCGGCGCGGAGATGGATGGGCCAGTGACGCCGAGCGTATGGGGCAGTTACGAGCGAATCATCTGCACGGCAGGACTCTCGAAAGCATATAGTTTGCCGGGATTGCGCACCGGGTGGGTGGTTGCGCCGCCGGATCTGGTCGAGCGGCTGTGGGGTTATCACGACTATACGAGCATTGGGCCATCCATGATGACCGACCGGCTGGCGTCCATAGCGCTCGAGCCGAGGCGGCGCGAGTGGATCTTGAATCGCACGCGGAAATACATGAACCGGAATTATCCCCGGCTGCGCAACTGGCTGGACGTAAACGGAGATACTTTTTCGCACATCGCGCCACGAGCCGGAGCGATCGCGTGGGCCGGGTTGCGCGAGGGGTGGAACTCGGCGCAGATGGCCGAAGAGCTTCGCGCCAAGAAGGGTGTGCTGATCGTGCCCGGCGAGCAACTGGGAATGGAATCTCATGTGCGGATCGGATTCGGCGGGAGCCAGGAAATTCTGCACCAGGCGCTGGCGCGCATCAGCGAATGGATTGAAGAGAGGCAAGGCGGCTAAGCTGCGCGCGGAGTCTTTACCTCTCGTTGACTTGGCAAACGCCGTGGCCGATTCGCGAAAAGGAAAAATCCACCGATGGACATATCCCGATTTTCGCGATGACCGCTCACGACATGGAAGGAGACCGCGAACGCTGCCTGGCCGGAGGGAGGGACGGCTACCTTGCAAAGCCCATCGAGCCGAAGGCATTTGTGGGCACAATCGAAGCGGCGGCCGCGCCTGCGACCGCGGCGGTCGAGAGCAGCGACGGCGCGAATGCGAGGGCGGCATTTGACGAATCCGTCCTGCTCGCGCGGTTCAGCGGAAATCAAAGGCTGCTGCGCACATTGGTGAAAACATTTCGCAACGATTGTCCTAGAATGATGGCCGGATCCGCAGCGCGCTTGGCTCGCGTGACGCACGGACACTGGCCGATGCGGCGCACGGGCTGAAAGGGTCTGTGGGGAATTTTGGGCCTTCGGCCGCGCTTGATACGGCTCGGAAAATGGAATCCATTGTGCGC
Source organism: Terriglobia bacterium (assembly GCA_041493845.1). Taxonomy (GTDB): domain Bacteria; phylum Acidobacteriota; class Terriglobia; order Acidiferrales; family UBA7541; genus Palsa-295. The sequence goes on from JBGPZR010000030.1 coordinate 4,810, forward strand.
CAGGGCAAGCGCGATGGGCGCCTGGGAAATTTGCGCCACTTTGGAAGATGACATCGCGCGCCTGTTGTCGGCGCTCCATGACATCGGCGGTTCGAAAAGCACGGCCGGGCGGCGAAACCGTCCACATCATTCTCCGCGGAGGAAACGATGACGCGTATTCTTGTCGCTGATGACGACCACACCACACGGTTGCTGCTCTCGGAAACTTTACGAGGGGCGAAATACACCGTTGTAGAAGCTGCGGACGGCGCGGCCGCGCTGAAAAAATTGAAGACGGGTAAATTTGATCTGGCGTTGCTGGATGTGTGGATGCCGCGGATGAACGGCCTGGAAGTGCTGGCGGCGCTGAACAAGACGAAGAAGCGGCCAAAAGTGATCGTGATGACGTCCGACGACACGCCGGAAACTCTGCTGGGCGCGATCCGGCAGCAGGCCTACCAATATCTGGCGAAGCCCATCGAGCCGAAATCGCTGGTAACGCTGGTGCGCGAAACGCTCCGGAGAAAATCGGTGACGCTTCCGATTGAGGTGATTTCGGCGCGTCCGACTTGGGTCGAGCTGGCGGTGCCCTGCACACTCGAAGCGGCGGAGCGGATCGAAGGCTTCATGGCGCATTTGAAAGGCGGGCTGTCGGAAGATGTCCGGCGATCGGTCGGGCAGGCGTTCCACGAGCTGCTGCTGAATGCAGTCGAATGGGGCGGCAAACTCGATCCGAAGCGGAAGGTCCGCATCTCCTGTCTGCGTGCGAAGCGCATGCTGCTGTACCGCATCGCCGATCCCGGCCCCGGATTCAAGTTCGCGGAGCTGGAGCACGCAGCGATTTCGCACGACCCCGACGATCCCACGAAGCACGACCAGATTCGCCAGGAAAAAGGGCTGCGCCCTGGCGGGTTCGGCTTGCTTCTGACGCAGGCGAATGTGGATGAGCTGCTGTACAACGAGGCGCAGAACGAAGTTGTCTTCGTGAAATATCTCGAGGGGTGAGGCGCGCTGCCCGAGAATGATTCGCGCGGGCTGGACTTCCACCACGGTGGGCGCGAGCGATTCAAGTAAGTCCCGGCAACATTGGCGGGGAGGAACTACCGGATGGCGCTATACTTGCTCGCATAAATGAGAGCGAAACATGCAAGCTCTCAAGGAGATCGCAAAAATGGGGAAAAAGGACGGGTTGAGCCGCGCGGCGGCAAAGGTGGGAGCAGTGGTGGGGAGAGCCGAAGGAACGGCTCGCAAGATTGCAAAGGCAGGCGTGATTGCGAAGAAGGAGCTCGATCAGATTTCGAAGCAGATCGAGAATATGAAACGCCAGTTGCAGAAGACGACGAAACGCCTGAAACACGCTCTTCGCTAAGCTGCGAACCGGGCGATGCTGCCAACCGCTCACAGGCTGAGCGCGACCAGACCGGCTGCCCGATTGAGTTTTTCACCGGCCGGGCCAACCGTCGGCGTGGCAATGAGAAAGATAGCGTAGCGCTCGCATTCCTCAACCGTCGCTGGATCGCGGCAAACAAATGGTGGGCCCGCAAGGATTCGAACCTTGGACCAACGGATTATGAGTCCGCTGCTCTAACCAGCTGAGCTACGGGCCCGCACCTTCCCAACATCCTACACCGAAAAGAATCGTTGCAAATCTCTCTCTTCGACCGGCGTCTGCAGGCAGGAGCGTCAGGGGCGGGGCAAATCTGTGTTTGCGTTAGAAACTCAGCAGAAAAATTCCAGCTTGCCAGCCAAACGTCAACATAGAATCACCGGATGGCAAGAGGATGGGAAAGCAAGGGTGTGGAAGGCCAGGTGCAGGAATTCGAAGAAAGAGACAGTGCTGGGAAAAAGAGGCAGTTGACACCGGCCCAATTGGAATTGAGCCGGCGCAGGGAAGTGCTGCTGCTCTCCCGGGCGCGGGTCGAGAAGGATCTGCAATCGAGCCGGGATCCGCGTTATAAGGAACAGCTCAACCACGCTTTGGCCGACCTGGATTCGCAACTTGCAGCACTGAAAGACGCCGTCTGACCGGCATCCCGCCCGCATCCTTTCACTACAATCGCTCGCGAGACATCACGCCCCTCTCGAATCGCCGATAACCCGGGTTCTGTGGAAAGCTGACGCGGATTCTGCGCATAATAGCGGCTTTCGCAAACGAGCTGGGAGGCCGCCATGAAGGAAAGCCTGTCGAACTTCAATGAGTTTCGCAGCGAGATGAACGAAGAAATCCACGCCAGCGACCACCTGGGGATGAAGCGTTTCTTCGCGCTCGATCACCAGGCGTATCAGGACGGCGCGCTCACGGGAAAGACCAAGGAGCTGCTAGGACTGGTGGCGTCAGCCGTGCTGCGCTGCGACGATTGCATCACTTACCATCTGGTGCAGTGCGGCGAGGCGGGCTGGAAGCGGGAAGAGATGATTGATGCGCTGCATGTCGCGCTCATCGTCGGCGGGTCGATCGTCATCCCTCATCTTCGGCGCGCTTTCGGCCGCATGCGCGAAATCCCCGGCCTGCACGCGTGATGCCGGGAAGGAAGAATTTTACGCGAGCGTCAATCGCGGGGACGGCCGGGCTCAGGATCTTCGATGAAGACAACGCCGACGCCATTCTGATTGTTTTCGCGGCCCGGGTCAAAGTAGACGACAGTGCCGCGGAGCGAGAGAACGCTCGAGCGATTCTGATCGCCGGCGGCCTCAATCACCACACGCATTTCAGATTGCAGCCGCGGGCGGCTGTTCAGGCAGAGATAGGCTCCTTGCAGGCTGAGGTCGCGCACCGTGGCCTTCTCTTCGAAGGCCGTACCGTCCTCGGACTGGCCGGTGACGGTCGCGCTGAAGCGAAGGCGCCGCCGCTGTCCCAGACGTGATTCGCGCATGGAGACACCCACGCCGCGCTCGCTCATGGTGATGGTCATCCCCTCGGTGGCCGCCCAGGTGGCAGGAAATTCCTGGCGGGCGGCGGAAAGGAAACCATCCACGACTTTGTCGGGTGAATCGGGATCGTGGTGGAACAGGATGAGGTTCCTCACTTTTGCTTCGCGGGCGATCTTCACGCCTTCAAGCCAACTCGAATGGCCCCAGCCTTTGCGGTCCGTAGCGAGCTGCTCGGGCGAATACTGTGCGTCGTAAATGAGAACATCCGCGCCGTGGGCCAATTGGCGCAAGTTCTGGTCGCATTCCGTCACGCCGGGCTCGTTGTCCGTGGCATAAACGATCGAGCCTCCCGCGGTATCAAAGCGATAGCCGAGGCATCCCTGCGGGTGATTCAGCCAGGCGGCCGTGATGCGCGTGCCGTGCACCTCCCATTTTTCGCCGCCGGTGACTTCCCGGAATTCGCGCGCCGCGGTCATCATGGTGACGTCCACCGGGAAATACGGGCTGGCCAGCTGCGCTTGCAGCACCTGTTGGAGGCTGTTGGGGCCGAGGGATTTTGATTGGAAGCTGTAAAAATGGAAGTAATTCTGCGATTCAAAAAACGGGTGGAAAAACGGAATGCCCTGGATATGGTCCCAGTGAAAATGCGTGACCAGGATGTGGGCCCGGATCCCTTGGCCGCGCAGCGTCTGGGTCAAGTGATTGCCGAGCATGCGCAGGCCGGTGCCGCAATCGAGTATGAAGCGTGTGCCGTCCGGGGCGGTCAATTCGAGGCAGGGCGTGTTGCCGCCATAGCGCCAGGTATCGCGCTCGGGCGTCGGCGTCGAGCCGCGCACTCCCCAGAAAACCAATTTGGCCAGATTGTGCGTCATCGCCGGGCGAATCGTGACGCGCGCCGCCTGCGTCCCCTCAAAGAACCACCGCGAAATCCATGGTAGGCGGTGGCGGCGAGGGAAGTCAATTGCGTTTCCTCCGCAGCGTTCATTCTTGCGTCTCAGGCGCTTGCCGCCTTGCGATCCCAGTCACAATCTAGCCTACAGGGTTGCGCTGAGGGCTATTCGCCGGGACGCTTCTGCGAGTAGAATTTGGCCGATGCACTCACACGCGCATGGGGCGGAGGAGCACAGCCACGACTCGCACGGCCATGGCGGGCACACGCACGTTCACGGCCCCATTGGAGGCATGACCGGCATTCTGGGCGGCGCGGTGGTGGCGACTTTTGCGCTCGTGTTCGTCGAATTGGCCGCCGGCTACGCCAGCCATTCCATGGCGCTGATCAGCGACGCAGTGCACAACATGACCGATGTGCCGACCATGGTAATTTCATGGCTCGCCACGGTCTGGGCCAGCCGCCCGCCCACGCCCGAGAAAACCTACGGATATCACCGTGCGGGGATCCTGGCAGCTTTCGTGAACGCCATGCTGCTGGCGATCGTGGCGATTTTCCTGATCTTCGAATCGATTGACCGGCTGCGCCATCCCGTGGAAGTGCATACGAACGTGATGCTCTGGGTATCGGTGTTTGCGCTGGTGATCAACGGGGGCATCACGCTGGCCGTGCACAGCGGGCGGCGCGACCTGAATGTCCGTTCGATCTGGATCCACAATCTGGGCGACGCGCTCTCGAACATTGCGATCGTGGCCGGAGCATTGGCGATTCGCTGGACCGGAGCGACATGGGTGGACCCGGTGATCAGCATCGCCATCGGCGGGATGGTCCTCTGGTCCGGCGCGGGAATTCTGCGCGAGAGCAGCCACATCCTCCTCGAAGGGCTGCCACGGCATATGCAACTGGAAGAAGTGGCGGGCGCGCTGCTGCGAATCGAAGGAGTGCAGGAGGTCCACGACATACATATCTGGACCTTAGGAACAGAGCTGAACGCCATCTCCTGCCACGTGCGCATCCCGGACATGCATATGGAAGAAAGCGAAAAAATCCTCGCGCAAATCCGCGAAGTGCTGGCCAAAGATTTCCACGTCACGCACACCACCATTCAATTCGAGCGTGCGGGACTTCCGGCTGAAGCCGGGCTGTACATGCCGCAGCCAGTGCGGCGCTCGAAGTAACGCGCGCGCAGAAATACACTGCCAGCCGGTCGAAGATTGGATTGTCGGCGAAAATCAGAGTGAAAGCTGAAGAGGGACGCCGCGCTCCTGATTGAGGCGCTGCGTTGCATCGGAGTCCAAATCACCCAGGGCAACGGTGCGGCGGCCACCCTCGGGGGTGATATACACGATCTTGTCGCTCATGCGCGTGAAGGCAGCGGCCTGAAGTTGCTTCCCATTGCGCAGCACGAGCGTGAATTCACCTTCATCCGGCAGAGGCGCCGCAGCTTCGGACGGTGCGGATTCCGCCAGGGGCAGCGCAGCCGCCTGCTGTGGCGCGGGCTGCTGCACGATGATGATCGGCTGCTGGGCCTGCGGTTGCTGGTCCGTGCCAACCGGAACGACGTAGGATCCGCCGCCATCAAGCAGGAAAAATCCGGGGGAGAAGCGCGTGGTTCTCAGCAGCCTTTCGGCGACCGCCAGACGTCCTTGCGTTGCAGGATCGATCAGGGCCTTGAGTGCTAGATCCTGATTCAGCGCCGACAAATGTTCAAAGTTGAAGCCGAATCCGGGAAATGGATTCAGCAAGTCCTGGATGGAAAGTGGATTGCCGGCAAATCCCAAGGAATCGTCGGAGTTGCGTGTCGCTGACGTTGAAGCGGCGTGATTGCCTGTGCCGCGATTGTTGGCCGGATGCACCACGACAGGGTTTGCAGAAACCGTCCGGCCACGAGCAGCGGGGTGTGTGCTGGCCATGCGGGGCGCGCGTTGCGCTAACACAAGTGTGGGAACGATCAAGAACAGCGCGGCGGCCAACCCGACTTGGCATCTCAACTTCAAGATGACCTCGCCTTCACTCTATAGGACGCGATACCCAGTCCCACGGTTGCATCGATTATATGCCCGTCAGTCAAGCAAAGTACCCATTAAGAATGCCGGATTCTCCCTAGCAGCTAGCGTTGTCTATGGATGCACTCTGGCTTGGGCCAGCGGACTGTGGCACTTTCACCTTTGCTTTTCCCCATGGGCCGGATGTGCTATAAACGTCCGTCCGGAGGACACCCACGGATGGCACATCCGGACGCGTCTGTACCGCCGGCCCAACCAACTGAGGCGACGCCCGGTGGCCGCGGGACTGAGCAGAAAACGGAATATGCTTCCGGTTACTGCCCGCGGTGCTCGGCACGGCTGGAGCCGCGGAGTTGCAAGCTGATCTGCTCGTCTTGCGGCTACTATATGTCCTGCTCGGATTTTTACTGAGGAGAAGACCCGCGGCGCAGGCGCCGGCGGCGTGTTCCAGCACGCAATTCAAGAACGGAAAAAGAGTTTTCCAGGAGGCGTGAACGTGGCACTAAGAATGACGGAACGAGACGTGAATGACGTGACCGCGGTGGATATCGAAGGGCGCATCGTGCTGGGCGAGGAAAGCAACGCCTTCCGCGAAAAAATCAAGGGCCTGCTCGCAGCGGGCAAGAAAAAGATTGTGCTGAACCTGGCAACTGTAAGCTACATCGACAGCGCGGGGCTCGGCACGCTGGTAGCCACTTTCCACAGCGCGCGCTCGCAGGGCGCCACGCTCAAGCTGGCCAACCTCGGCACCAAGTTCAAGGAAGTGCTGCAGGTGACCAAGCTGATGACCGTTTTCGACACCTACGATAGCGAAGACCTCGCCGTGAAGAGCTTCAGTAAATAGTTCGTGGAGATGATATCGTGGCGCGGCCCGGCGGGAATGCCGGGCCGCTAGCCGGTTGTTCCGCGCGTTAGACCATTCATCCTTCGATTCGCCCTTCGATTCGCCCTTCGATTCG